>NZ_JPJG01000103.1 GCF_000765235.1 Oscillibacter sp. ER4
TTCATAATGTTGCGGAAAGGGGTAAAATCATCGTCCCCTCTGGCACTGTCCACGCCGTCATTGATGGCGATAAGGCGAACGCCACGCTGACGCAGGATTTCCATAATCTGACCGACTTTCAGATAGTCACGACCCATGCGGCTCATGTCCTTGATGCACAGATACTCCACATTCCCGGCTTCAACCTCTTTCATCATTGCCAGAAATCCGGGACGGTCAAAGCAAGTACCACTAATGCCATCGTCCGTGAAATGGACAATGTTCGTAAAGCCCTGCCGTGCGGCGAACTCCTCCAACATAGCCTTTTGATTGGAAATGGAATTGCTCTCACGCTGTTGGTCATCATCTTTGCCAAAGTCATCACGGCTCAGTCGTTCGTACAGAGCTGTGATTTTCTCGTTTTTTCTCATAACTTGCGCTCCTTTCTTCGGTTTTAGGTTGTGTGTTCTAAGAGACTTCCCAACCGCTTGATTAAGAAGTCTTTTAGAGCATACAACACC
>NZ_JPJG01000104.1 GCF_000765235.1 Oscillibacter sp. ER4
TGACTCCTTCCTTGCTTTTGTTATGGTCGCCGCGATCTGCGTCGCTTTCAGCATTTTGCACATCTAAGCGCTGTTTTCAGATACACCATAGGTACCCTAGTGCAGCAACTAAATTTCCATCCTTGTTTTGAACCTGCGGATCAATTGGTCCAAGTGTTGAGTAGTAATTCATATAAATATTATCTCCACTCATACACCAGATTGTACCCGCACTGTATGCATAATCAGGTACAATAAAATTTACCTCTTCATAGAAGTGGCGAAGAATATCTACCATCCGTTGGACTGGGGTAAGGCTTCCTCCTGGGGTTGTTAAAAAAACATAAATTGCCCGGTGCTTATCTGAGTCTTTTGCCAGTGTTTCAATCAGATCTTTTACTTGGCTTTCGACACCATTGACGATTTCACCATAATAGGTAAATACATCGGCATCTAGTTTTGCTTCCAACTTCTTCAAGAGATCAGAGATGGCAATTTGGTTCATTTTTTCCAATTTATTAATCAACTCTTTCACTCTCCTTGTATTTTCTACTCTACAGATATGATAGCAGATTTTAAGAAAAATACAAGAAGTTTTATAATACATTTCCAGTATATGCAATTACTTGAGCTATCATTTTCTACTTTTAAATAAATATCCTCACGAGTAGCATCTGATTTGTTAACTATTTAGAAAATATGGCACTATCTTACTTTTTCCTTCTACTCAATATAGTAAATGTAATGCCTAACCAATTGCGTTATTTCAATTATCATCACCCATCAATTTCAGCATCAGCTGCGCTCCCAGTTTCAGTCCAGCGGTAAAGGCGATCTGCTCATACTCGGCGCACAGGCACCCAACCTCTCCAACCACCACATCGCTGTCCTTGATCGGTAGCGAGTCCAGGCAGGCCCGGAGATTTTTGAACCCTTCCTTCGCCTAGGGACTGTCCATGTTGTGATACTCCCCATAATGCCACCACAGGACATCCAAGCATGGCTGTGGGCAGTCCTCCTCAAAAATGATTTTATGCTCCCGGACAAAGATTCGGAGCTGCCGGATGTATTCGTCCATTCCATCACCCTCCATAAAAAGTGTGTGTGATGTTAACTCTGGCGGCGGTAAATTACAAGTAGGTGATCTGCCCGAATTTTGACTGTCCTTTTTGTCCTTTCTGTCCCATGGGTATCAATAAAAAACCGTCCATATCCGGGGTTACTCCCAGCCATGGACGGTTCTGTGTATATAGAAAATAATAATTTATCGTTTATATTCTTATAACGATTGTCATTTTACCAAGCCCTGTCTTTTCAGACCATGGCCGCATCAAATCCGGGCATACAATTTGCTTATGGCTGGAAATGTTCGAAATATCCCCGGTTTCCTTCCAAAAACATCCCCAGAACGGGAACAAATAAAAAATTACCGTTGTTGAAATTGTATCAACAACGGTAACTGATTTGGTTGCGGAGGCAGGACTCGAACCTACGGCCTCCGGGTTATGAGCCCGACGAGCTACCAACTGCTCCACTCCGCGATATGAAATTAAAGGAATACTGGTGCCGGTGACCGGACTCGAACCGGTACAGTATCGCTACCGGGGGATTTTAAGTCCCCTGTGTCTACCAATTCCACCACACCGGCAGATATCGGCAACAGATAATATACCATACCTCCGCCGTGATGTCAACACCTGTTTGCAAAAAACTTCTCCGTCCACGTTTTGTTCCTTTGACTTGTCGGCCTTGCTATGCTATACTATACTTGTATTGTTATCGAAAAGAGGCGGACTATGCAGATCGGAACGGTAAAAATTGAATCGAAGCTCGCGCTCGCGCCGATGGCGGGCGTAACGGACGCTGCATTCCGCCAGATCTGCTCCGAAAAAGGCGCGGGCTACACCGTCACAGAGCTTGTGAGCGCCAAGGCGCTGTGCTACCACGACACGAAGACCGCGCAGCTGCTTCGTCCGTTTCCGAGCGAAAAGCCGTTTGCCGCGCAGATCTTTGGCAGCGATGTGAACTGCATGGCCGAGGCTGCGCAGATGGCGATTGAAATTTCCGGCGCGGACATCTTGGATATCAACATGGGCTGCCCCGTGGGCAAGGTCGTCAAAAACGGCGACGGCAGCGCGCTGATGAAAGATCCCGAAAAGGCCGCGCGCATCGCTGAGGCGGTCGTGCGCGCCGTCAAGGTCCCCGTCACGGCGAAGATGCGCCGCGGCTGGGACAAGGGCAGCATCAACGCCGTCGAGCTCGCCAAAATGCTCGAAGAAGTGGGCGTCAGCGCCGTCGCGGTGCACGGGCGCACGCGCATGCAGATGTACGGCGGCGAGGCCGACTGGAACACGATCCGCGACGTCAAGCAGGCCGTCAGCATCCCCGTCATCGCCAACGGCGACGTTTTTTCGCCCGAGGCCGCGGTGCGCATCCTTAAATTCACGGGCGCGGACATGGCGATGATCGGCCGCGGGAGCTTCGGCAACCCGTGGCTTTTCGAGCAGTCCGCCGCCGCGCTCTCAGGGTGCGGCATTCCGCCGCTGCCGCCGTTTGCCGAGCGGTGGGACACCGCCGTGCGTCAGGTGGAGCTCTCCGCACAGTATCAAAACGAGCGCGTCGCGATGTTGCAGGCGCGCCATCACCTGTGCTGGTACTTAAAGGGCATCAGCCACGCGAATTATTATAAGGAGAAGATCGTGCAGCTCTCAACGCTTTCCGAGCTGCACGCGCTCAGCGCGTCGATCAAGCGGGATCTGCGCTGAGGATCAGATAAAAAGCTATGAACGAACGGGAACTCATTGCGCGCCTTCAAAAGCGGGATGAAGCCGCCTTCGAAGAGCTGATCCGCCAATATGAGAAAAAAGTGTATACGCTGTGCTTCCGCATGTGCGGCAACAGCGAGGACGCCGAGGAGGCCGCGCAGGATGCCTTTCTTGCGCTCTGGCGCGGGATCGACCGCTTCCGACAGGAGTCATCGCTTTCGACGTGGATCTACCGTCTGGCGACGAACGCCTGCATCGACACGCTGCGGCGGCGAAAAAAACAGAGCGGCAGCGTCTCGCTCGACGACGAGGAGCTGTTTGTCGATGCGGTCGACACCTCGCCCCAGCCGCAGGAGACGGTCGAGCACCGCGAGGCACAGAAATTATTGCAGGAGGGCCTCTCCGCCTTGCCGGAGGAGTACCGAAAGGTGCTCATCCTGCGCGAGATCGAAGGCCTGAGCTACACCGAGATCGCAGAAAGCGCGTCGATCGAGCTGGGCACGGTCAAATCGCGCATCAGCAGGGGCCGATCACTTTTGCGCAACTTTTTATCCGAAAACGGGAACTTTTTTGAAATTGCTTCGTCAAAAGTTACAGAATGTAATCGTGAGGAGATGAGCGCCAAATGAAATGTTGTGAACTGTACGCCGCCGCGCTCTCTGCCTTTGTGGACGGAGAATTGAGCGAAAACGAAAAGGAAGAGGTGCTCTCGCACGTAGAGCACTGCCAGAACTGCCGGGAGTATCTCTCGGAACTGATGATCGTGCACACGATGTTCGAGGAAATGCCCGAGCTCGACGCGCCGGAGGGCTTTTCCGAGCGCGTGCTCGAGCGGGTGCATGAGGAAAAGCGCGCGAGATCGCGCCACCGCCGCGCATGGCCGCGCGTGCTGGCCGCGTGCTTTGCGCTGCTTGTCATCACGGCCGCGGCGTGGAAGCTGGCGCCCGCGATGGTCAGCAGCAACGACAGCGCCGCGGACTGCAATACCAGCGGCAATGACACGGCGAGTGCGCCCGCTGCGTCCGGCGACACGGCGGAGGACTTTACCTACAGCTATTCCGCCGTGCAGAAGGAGGGCGTGCAGGCCGACGCCAGCCCGTTCGACACCTATGACACGGAAGACGGCGCAGACGACCGCTCCGCCGACTCAAGCGGCGGCTATGCCATCATCACGCTGGATGTGCCCGCGGCGGCGGAATTTCTGCACGAGCGCGGCATGGCCGTGTACGCGGAAAATGACGAGTACGTCAGCTACCTCGTCGTGGCCGAAGCGGCACATGACTTAGCAGACGCCATGGAGCTGCCTGAGGCTGAGTGCACCGCGCTCCGTCAGGCAGACGATATTCTGATCGTCGAGGTCGCCAAGACCGCACCGGCGGTCGAAGAGCCTGCGGAAAACACCCTCGCAGGAGAAGAGGAGAGCGAATGAACGATATCGGCGTGATCGGCGGCGCGGACGGCACGACACAGATCGTCGTCTCCGGCAGCATCGGAGGGCCGATCCTGTGGATCTTTTTCGGCGCGCTGGCGCTGATGGTGATTTTATACGCTGCATTTTACCGATGCGGCAAGGGCAAGGCGGTCTGCCTTGCCCT
The DNA here is from genome assembly GCF_000765235.1 of Oscillibacter sp. ER4. Taxonomy (GTDB): domain Bacteria; phylum Bacillota; class Clostridia; order Oscillospirales; family Oscillospiraceae; genus Hominicoprocola; species Hominicoprocola fusiformis. Next base: position 4,340 of record NZ_JPJG01000104.1, read on the forward strand.
CGCGGCGGTTTTCTGCGTGGCGGCGGATCAGGCCGTCAAATTCCTCGTCGTGAACACAATGTCGCTCGGCGAATCGGAGCCGCTACTGCCGCCGCTGTTACAGCTCACGCGCGTGCACAACTACGGCGCGGCGTGGTCGAGCTTTTCGGGCGCACGGTGGCTGCTCATCGCGCTGACGGCGGCGGGCATGTGCTCCATCGCATGGCTGCTCGTCAAGATCGTGCGCCATCCGCTGGGCCAGTGGTCGCTTGCGATCATCCTCGGCGGCGGCATCGGCAATCTCATTGACCGCGTGCGCCTCGGATACGTCGTTGACATGCTGGACACGATGTTCATGGACTTTCCCGTCTTCAACGTGGCGGATGTGTTCGTCGTGTGCGGTACGGTCTGCGCGCTAATTTACTACCTTGCCTTTTACAGCAAGAGCGACGAGAAAAACTGGGGGAACAAGGTCGATGGAACCGATCCTGCTGCAAACAAGTGAAGCCGATGCCGGTACGCGGCTCGACGCCTGCCTCGCCCGCGCAATTGAAGACCTGACCCGCTCCGCCGCGGCGAAAGCTGTCGAGGACGGGCGTGTCCTCGTGAACGGCAAAGCGCCGAACAAGAGCTACAAGCTCACGGGACACGAGCAGATCGAATTCACCCCCGAAGAGCCCGCGCCCATCGACGCCGTTCCGCAGGACATCCCTCTGGACGTTGTCTACGAGGACGACGACGTCATCGTCGTCAACAAGCCGAGTGGGCTCGTCGTCCATCCCGCGCCGGGCCATTCGGACGGGACGCTCGTGAACGCCCTTTTGTATCACTGCGGCGACAGTCTCTCTGGCGTCGGCGGCGCGCTGCGCCCCGGCATCGTGCACCGCATCGACCGCGACACGAGCGGGCTCATCATCGCGGCAAAAAACGACTACGCGCACCAGTTCCTCTCCGCCCAGCTGGCCGACCACACGCTCGCGCGCACGTATGAGTGTATCGTGGTCGGCAACTTACGTGAGGACAGCGGCACGGTCGACGCGCCCATCGCGCGCGACAGCCGCGACCGCAAGCGCATGGCCGTCGTTCCGGGTGGACGCCGCGCGGTAACGCACTGGGAGGTCATCGCCCGTTATCCCGGCTACACGCATGTGCGCTGCAGGCTCGAAACGGGCCGCACGCATCAAATTCGCGTGCACATGGCCTACCTCGGCCACCCGATCCTGGGCGACACGGTCTACGGCGCAAAAAAGGCCGTTCCAGGCCTGACGGGTCAGTGCCTTCACGCGGTGGGGCTCCAGTTCATCCACCCGCGGACGAAGGATCTTGTCTCGCTCACATGCCCGCTGCCCGAGGAATTCACCGCCATGCTGCGCAAGATCGACCGATAGATCAAAACCCGCAGGCGAGGGCCGACGCCTTTGCCTTATTCTACAGGAAATACAGGTGAACAATGTGAAAGACCTGCAAACCATTGAGGAGACCCTCAAATATCTGCAATTCGACAACTGGGAGCAGAGCGCGCCGGGCCTTGCGCGCTCGCGCGAGCTTCTGGGCCTGCTCGGCAACCCCGAGAAGAAACTCAAATTCGTCCACATCGCGGGCACGAACGGCAAGGGCTCTACCGCTGCGATGCTCGCCTCCGTGCTCCAGCGCGCGGGGTACCGCACGGGGCTCTATACCTCGCCGCACCTGCTGCGCTTCCACGAGCGCATGCGCGTGAACGGGGAAGAGATCGACGACAACTCCCTCATTTCGCTCACGAACACCGTGCGGAACGCGGCGAAGAGCATGAGCGAAATGCCCACGGGCTTTGAGATCATGACGGCCATCGCCTTCCTCTACTTCGTGCAGGAGCAGTGCGACATCGTCTCGCTCGAGGTCGGCCTCGGCGGGCGCATGGACTCGACGAACGTCATCCCCGCGCCGGAGGTCTGCGTCGTGGCGAACATCGGCTTGGAGCACACGGCCATTCTCGGCGACACGGTCGAGAAGATCGCTGCGGAGAAATGCGGCATCATCAAGCACGGCTCACACGCCGTGCTCTTCGGCCAGAGCGAGGGCGTGGAGAACGTCGCGCGCGAAAAGTGCGCGCAGGAGGACGTGGCTCTCACGATCACCGCGCAGGAAAAGCTTGAGCGCATTTCGTCCTCGCTCGACGGTCAAGAGTTCAAATACCGCGGCCGCGGGCCGTACCACCTGCGGCTTCTCGGCGAGTATCAGCTCTTGAACGCGCTGACGGTCATCGACGTGTGCAACGCGCTGCGCTCGCGCGGCTGGGGCAAGCTCACGGACGAGGCCATTGATGAGGGCCTTTCCCACGCCCAGTGGCCCGGACGGCTCGAGCTTCTGCGCCGCGGGCCGGACTTCATCGTTGACGGCGCGCACAATCCCCAGTGCGTCGACGCGCTGATGGATTCGCTCGCCGCGCTCTACGGCGACAAAAAACTCATCTTCCTCACAGGGGTGCTTCGCGACAAGGACTGGCAGCAAATGCTGCGCCGCGCGCTCCCGCTCGCCAAGGCGTTCGTCGTCATCACGCCGCCTTCTGCCCGCGCACTCGATGAAAACGAGCTCGCCGCGTGGCTGAACGCACAGGGCGTGCAGGCCGTCCCCGCCAAGGATACCGACGACGGCGTCCGCCGCGCCTTGGAGCTGGCAGGCGAGGATGACGCCATCTGCTCCTGGGGCTCGCTCTACTTCACCGGCGAGGTCCGCCGCATCCTGACGGAACAGTAAACACGATAAAAAAGGCCGCTGCGAAACGCCGCAGCGGTCTTTTCATGATTCCCATGCCGCATTTGCCGCGACCAGCGGCAAACAGGCCCCCACACCCCAATCGGCGCAAAACCCATCAACCTACATCCGCCGCATTTTCTGCCCATACGGGCAGAAAAACGGGAAAAAGCGTCGCAGACTTTGCCGCCCGCAGGCGGCAAATAATTTTAATCGTAAATTCTGACGACAGAAGGTGAATTGCCGCAAAGCGGCAAGAGAAGCCGCCCTGGGGCGTGTGCGTCAGAATTTACACTTCTCACGGAGCGAAGTGTGCGCGCCTTCGGCGCGTGCATGCAGCGCAGTGTAAACTTATTAAAAACAAAGGACAGATGACAAGCCATCTGTCCTTTGTTTTTAACTAAGATAGTTGAGCGGGTTGACGTAGCTGCCGTTTCTCTGAATGCCGAAGTGGCAGTGGACACCGCTGGCGACGCCGCTGCGGCCCGCCTTGGCGACCTGCTGGCCCTTGTAGACCGTCTGTCCCGCGGAAACGAGCAGCGACGAGTTGTGCTCGTAATACGTGACATAGCCGTTGTTGTGGTCGATGATGACGACGTAGCCCATCGCGCCCTTGTAGCCCGCGTAGGTCACGCGGCCGCCGTCGGCGGCGTAGATCGGCGTGCCGTAGGAGCAGGCGATGTCGATGCCCTTGTGGTTGCTCGTCGCGCCGCGGATACCCGTGCTGCGGTAGCCAAAGTACGACGTGATGCGGCCCGAGCACGGCCAGCGGAAGCTACCGGTGGGGTACCAGGTCGGACGGACCTTCGTGCCGCGGGCGCGCGTCTCGGCCACAGGGTCGGAGAGCGTGACGGACGAGATGACCGTGCGCTCCTGCTCCTCGCCGTTGATATAGGTGACGTCGGCCACGATATCAGCCTTGCCAAACGAGCCCTTGGAGATCACGCGCTCGTCGCCCTGATACATGGACGAATCGCTCACGTAGTTCACGTCATAGTTGACGTCCTCGACATAGTTCTGCCGCTCGGTGACCTTGACGGTCAGATACGGCACGGCGTTCGAGAGCGTCAGCGCATCGCCGATGTGGATGCGGTTGATGTCGTAGCCGGGGTTCAGCGCTTCGAGCTCGGCGGCGGTCATGCCGTTGTTGTTGGCGATCTGGCCCCAGGTGTCGCCCTTGACGACGGTGTAGGTCACCTCGCCCGACTTCGTCGAATTCAGGATCTCGGCGATCTCGCCGAGGTTCATCACGCTGTCGGTCGGGACGTAGCCCTCCGCGATGCGGACATTTTCGACAAAGTCGACGCTCAGCGTATCCGCCGAGGCGTAGACCTGCTTGATCTGCTTGAGCAGCTCGTCCAGCGCGCCGGCGTACTGCGTCGAACCGATGAGCTCATCGTCGACATAGAGCGAGTAGCCGTAGGTCACCTGGCCGAGCTCGTCGGCGAGGTCCTGCTCGAAGGTCGTCGAATCCGTCACATCGCTGCGGCGGACGAAAGCCGTCGAATAATGGATGGCATCCTTTGCGATCTCGTAGGACTTGCCGAGCGTCTCGGTCGTGATGCTCTCGAGCTTGGAGGCCGCCTTGCGCGCCTGCGCGGCGCTGGCGACGGTGTCGACCACGCTGCCGTTATACTCTACTGTCGTTCCCAGCGTGTAGAACGAGAAAAACAGCGCGATCGCAGCCACGACCGCCGCGCCGCCGATAAAGTAGAACGGATTCACGCGCCGCGCGTGCCTGCGCCAGCGGTCCTCGTGCTCGCCGGCAGCGTGGCTGCGCTGGCGGCGGCGCGCCATGATCCTTTCATGCAGCAGCGAGTGCCACATCGGGAACATCCCGCCGATGACGAGGAAGACCTGCACCAAAAAGCGGTTGGATTCAGGAAAGTTGCGCGCCCTGCTCTCGCGCATGACCGTGCGGGCGCGTGGGCCGATGCGGCGGATGCGCGCACCGAGCGTGGAAAAAAATAGCGCCATGTGCTCGAGCCAGCCGCTCAGCCATTGCGGCATGCCGCCGCGCCTGCTCGGCCGTCTTCGCGGCGAGGCATTCGAGCGGCGGCGCTGCCTGGACGCGCCGCTGCGCTGGGGGGTGGATCGTTTTTGCTCTGACATATCAAAACTCCTTAGAGGATGCATGTAAAAATAAAAGTTACAATTTGTAACCATTGACCAGTATACTTGGTTTTCAAGGCTCCGTCAAGCCTTTTTAGGGAAATGATACTGCTAATATGTTGTAAGAGTTTGGAAAATTTGTAAACTTTTGCAGAGATTTTGCGTTATTTTTTCTTGAGGCGGTGAAAAAGTAGGTGTATACTATATCTGTAAATCTGTGCCATTTTATCGGCACATCATATATCAGGAGGAATCAACATGTTTGCAAAACTGATTGACACACTGAAAAAGAGCCCCAAGACGATCGTTTTTACCGAAGGCACCGACCCCCGCATTCTCGAAGCGAGCGCCCGTCTGCTGTCCGGTAACTTCTTAAAGCCCGTGCTCGTCGGCAACCCCGATGAGATCGCTGCCGCCGCCGAGGACATCGGTTTCAACATCCGCGGCGCCGAGATCATCGACCCCGAGAATTACGACGGCATGGACGAGATGGTCGACAAGATGGTCGAGCTGCGCAAGGGCAAGATGACCGCCGACGAGTGCCGCGCCGCGCTCAAGAAGAGCAACTACTTCGGCACCATGCTCGTCAAGATGGGCAAGGCCGACTGCCTGCTCGGCGGCGCTACCTACTCCACGGCCGACACGGTCCGTCCCGCGCTCCAGCTCATCAAGACCAAGCCCGGCAACAAGATCGTCTCTTCCTGCTTTATCATGGTCCGTCCCGCCGCTTCCGGCGAGAACGAAGTGCTCGCCATGGCCGACTGCGCCATCAACATCAAGCCCAACGAGGACGAGCTCGTCGAGATCTGCAAGGAGACCGTTTCCTGCGCCAAGATCTTCGGCGTTGACCCGAAGGTCGCCTTCCTGAGCTACTCCACCCTCGGCTCCGGCAAGGGCGAGGACGTCGACAAGATGCGCAATGCCTGCGAGAAGGCCAAGGCCCTCATGCCCGACACCCCGATCGGCGGCGAGTTCCAGTTCGACGCGGCGGTCTCTCCGGCTGTCGCCAAGACCAAGCACATCACCGACGCGGTCGGCGGCCACGCCAATACCTTTATCTTCCCCGACATCAACGCCGGCAACATCGGCTACAAGATCGCCCAGCGCCTCGGCTCCTTCGACGCGTACGGCCCGATCCTGCTCGGCCTGAACGCGCCGATCAACGACCTTTCCCGCGGCTGCAATGCTCAGGAGGTCTACTCCATGGCGATCATCACCGCGGCGCTTGCCTAAATACTTCAAAAAAAGAGGACGGCTTTAGTGAACTGCACCCCATTTGTTAGACAGTATGATATACTATCTAACAAGTGGGGTGATTTGCTATGCCAAAAGGAGTACCAAACAAACGATATA
>NZ_JPJG01000105.1 GCF_000765235.1 Oscillibacter sp. ER4
CAGGTGATCTCCGGTACAAGGCGCAAAGTCTGGTGGCGCTGTCCGAAAGGCCATTCGTGGCGCGCGGCGGTGTATTCGAGGACGACCCTCGGTACGGGCTGTCCGGTCTGCACCGGACGGCAGGCGTTGGCCGGTGAAAACGATCTTGCAACGCTGTACCCGGACATTGCCGCGCAGTGGGACGAGGAGAAAAACGGTGCGCTTCATCCGAGCAGCGTCACCGCGGGTTCAAACCGCCGCGTCTGGTGGCGATGCGAAAAAGGCCACTCCTATCGTGCGATGATTGCGCAGCGCGTGCAGCGCGGCGACGGTTGTCCCTACTGCGCCAACCGAAAGGTGCTGCCGGGATTCAACGACCTCGCGACCGTTCAGCCGCTGGTCGCCAAGCAGTGGCACGAGACCCTCAACGGCGCGCTGACACCGGAGATGGTCACAGCTGGCAGCCACAAAAAAGCGTGGTGGCAGTGCTCTTACGGCCATGTCTGGAAAGCGGCCATCTACTCCCGCGCCGGTGTGCAGCAATGCGGATGTCCCGTCTGCGCCGGGAAAACCAAGCGCAAAACCAAGTAAACCCAGCCCGCGGAG
>NZ_JPJG01000106.1 GCF_000765235.1 Oscillibacter sp. ER4
GAACAAGCTTAACACATCCTTTACCCTTTTTTCCTGTTCATCGCGGCGAATCTCTGCTATGATATTTTTGGAAGTATTGAATTGATAAAGGAGTGAGGTTTTGTATCAGAAACAGATCTTAATGGAAAAGCTGAAAGAAGCCACCGCCTCCGTCCTGCCCATCAGCCTGATTGTCATGGCGATCAGCTTTGTGCTCGTGCCGGTGGACGCGGGACTGATGCTCTCGTTCGTGATCGCGACGGCCATGCTGATCCTCGGTATGGGGCTCTTCACGCTGGGCGCGGACATGTCGATGAGCCGCATCGGCAACTACATGGGCTCCAAGCTGACGAAATCGCGCAAGCTGCCGCTCATCCTGACCGTGAGCTTCGCCCTCGGCGTCGCCATCACAGTGGCGGAGCCCGATTTGCAGGTGCTCGCGGTCAACGTGCCGGAGATCGACACAACGGTGTTGATCTTGACCGTTTCGGTCGGCGTCGGCTTCTTCCTGATGCTGTGCATGGTGCGCATTCTCTTTTCGATCTCGCTGCGCACGATGCTGATCGTATTTTACGCCATCGTCTTTGCCGCGGCGTTTTTGTCGGATGAAAGCATCCTCTCCGTCGCGTTCGACTCCGGCGGCGTGACGACAGGGCCGATGACCGTGCCGTTCATCATGGCACTCGGCGTCGGCGTTGCGTCCATTCGAAGCGACGAAAACGCCAAGGCGGACAGCTTTGGCCTTGTCGGCCTCTGCTCGATCGGGCCGATCCTTTCGGTGCTGCTGCTCGGTGCGATCTACAAAACGCAGCCCGCGCAGGGCGAAAGCAGCGCCGTCTCCGGCGTCGCCACCACGGTGGAGCTCGGCAAGGACTATCTGCATGCCCTGCCGGAGTATTTATGGGAAGTGACAATGGCGCTGCTGCCGATCGTTGTCTTCTTCCTGATTTTTCAGGTCATTTCGCTCAAGCTCCGCAAGCTGCCTTTCATGCGCATCGTGATTGGTATCCTCTATACATACTTAGGTCTCGTGCTGTTCCTCACGGGCGTGAACGTCGGCTTTTCACCGCTGGGCTACGCGCTCGGTGCCGCGCTGGCCGAGGGATGGAAGGTCTATCTCCTTGCCCCCCTTGCGATGCTGATGGGCTGGTTCATCATCAACGCCGAGCCCGCCGTTCACACGCTCAACAAGCAGGTCGAAGAGTTGAGCGCGGGCGCGATCTCTGCCAAGGCGATGGGCATGAGCTTATCCATCGCGGTCTCCGCCGCGGGCGGGCTTGCGATGCTGCGTGTCATCACAGGCATTTCGATCATGTATTTCCTCGTGCCCGGCTATCTTATCGCGCTGGCTTTGAGCTTTTTCGTGCCGCGCACGTTCACGGCCATCGCGTTCGACTCCGGCGGCGTCGCGTCAGGTCCCTTGACGGCGACATTCATGCTGCCGTTCGCCACAGGCGCGTGCGAAGCGCTCGGCGGCAATGTGATGACGGACGCGTTCGGCCTTGTTGCGCTCGTTGCGATGATGCCGCTCATCACCGTGCAGGTGATGGGAGCCATCTATGTCGTCAAATCCCGTCATGCTTCGCAGGAGCCCCAGCTCCCCGACTTTGGCGACAACGAGATCATCGAACTGTGGGAGGCCTGCTGACATGGAACTCTATTACATCATTGCCATCACGGATCACGACCGCGGCGAAGCGATGGGCTCGCTCTACCACGCGGCGGGGCTGCACCTCATCTTGAGCATGCCCGCGCGCGGCACAGCCACGAGCGAACACCTCGCCATCTATGGGCTGGACGCGACGGAAAAGTGCGTTATCGCCGCCGTCGGCAGCGCGCAGGAGGCGGATTCGCTTATCCGTTCCGCCAAGCGCAAGCTCTTTATCGACATTCCGGGCAACGGCGTCATGCTGACCGTGCCGCTCAAGAGCGTGGCCGGCGGCAAGACACTGTCCTATCTCACCGATGATCTCAAAGCAGGAGGAGCGCCGAACATGAACTTTGAACATGAACTCATCACCGTTATCCTGAACGAAGGCTATTCCGACTTTGTCATGGACGCGGCGCGCGCCGCGGGCGCGGGCGGCGGTACGGTGCTGCACGCCAAGGGCACGGGCGGCACGCGCGGAGAAAAATTCTTCAGCGTCAGCCTTGCTGACGAAAAGGATATGATCTACATCATCGCCCACAAGGACGAAAAGGCCGCCATCATGCGCTCGATCAACGAGCAAGCCGGTCCCGGCACCAAAGCGGGCGCGATCTGCTTCTCGCTGCCGATCTCGTCCGTCGCAGGCCTTCGCGCAAGAGAGGAAAACTAAGCGTCCCCATAATACAACAAAGCGCCGCTGCTCACGCAGCGGCGCTTCCCTTTTCAATTTTCAATCTTCCGTCTTTTCCCCGCGGGCGAAGCTCACGATGTCGCCCACACCGTTTAGGACCATGCTCGGGCGATAGGCGTAGGTCTTGATGGTCTCGCGCGTCGAAACGCCCGAGAGCACCAGCACCGTGGACATGCCGCTCTCCATGCCGGAGATCACATCGGTGTCCATACGGTCGCCGACCATAACGGCCTCGGCCGAGTGGCAGTGCAGCATCTTGAGGCCCGTGCGCATCATCAGCGGGTTCGGCTTGCCGCAGAAGTACGCCTGCGTGCCGGTCGCCATCTCAATGGGCGCGACGAGCGCGCGGCAGGCAGGCACGATGCCGTTTTCGATGGGGCCGGAAACGTCGGAATTCGCGCCGATGAGCTTCGCGCCCTTCCAGACGAGGTTCGTCGCCTTCGTCAGCGTGTCGAGCGAATAGGACCGCCCCTCGCCCACGACGACATAGTCGGGATTCACGTCGTTCATCGTGATGCCTGCGTCGTAGAGCGCGTTCAAAAGGCCTGCCTCGCCGATGGCAAAGACCGAGCAGCCGGGCGCCTGATCGCGCAGGAACGCCGCCGTCGCGAGCGCGCTCGTATAAAAGTGCTCCTCCGTCACGTCGAGGCCCATGCGCGCAAGCTTCTGGCTCAGCTCGCGCGGCGTGTAACCGCTGTTGTTCGTCAGAAACAGATATTCCTTGTTTTCATTATGCAGCCATTGGATGAACTCCGCCACGCCCGGCAGCACGCGGTTGCCATGGTAGATGACGCCGTCCATATCGCAGATGAAGCCCTTCTTTTCGTTAAAATCGATCATATTGTAAGTATCCATGTTGTATCACTTCTCCTCTCTTCTCTCCAAATTTCATCAAATACAGTATAGCAGAGGGATTTGTCAAAAACCAGCAAAGAAATGTAAAATCTGCGTGAAATGCAAAAGGAAAAGAGACAGCCGAGGCTGCCTCTTTTTTCTCTTTATACTTCGCCGCTTAAAAGGCGCGCGACGGTGCGGCGGTAGACCTCGCCGCAGTTTTTCACCTGCCATGCATAGCCGTACTCGTTGTCGCCGTGCATGTTGCCGCCCGATGGGCGGAACGTCACGACCGGAATGCCGAGCGAAACGGCTAAAATATTCGAATCGCAGACCGAGGCGTCATACGCGCACGGAAGATCCTTGCCCGTGACGGAGTAAAACTCCTCCTGCAAAATTTTGACGAGCGGATGATCCTCCTCCACCGCGAACGACTGCATGTAGGGCGATTTTCTCGGCTTGAGGCGCACATCGACCTTGCCTGCAAGGCCGAGCTGCTCCGCCACCTCCATGATCTGCGCGATGCAGGTCTCGTCCGTCTCGCCCGGAACGACGTAGCGGTCAACGAAGAGGTAGCACTTCTCCGGCACAACGAGCGTGCTGGGATTGCCGCCCTCCATATAGCGCACGCACCACGTGCCGTGCTTGAGGTGCGGGTGCTGGAGCGTCGGCAGCGCCTCGATGGCCGCGGCCAGGCGTCCGCCGGAGATGAGAGCGTTTTCGCCGACCTCGGGATAGTGGCTGGCGTGCGCGGTCTGTCCGTGGACGGTCACCTCAAAGCTGTAGCGGCCGCGGAAGCCGACAGCCACATTGTCGTAGCGGCACTCGCCCATGATGGCGTAGTCGGCGTGGATGACGTCCTCCGCCACAAGCTGATAGGTGCCCTTGCTCAGGCCCTCCTCGTCGGCGACAAAGCAGGCCAAAATCTTGCCGTTGATCTCGTCGAGATGGGCGGCGTAGTAGGTCAGCGTCTCCAGGATCGCGGCAAGGCCGCCCTTCATGTCCATCGCGCCGCGGCCGTAGACCTTGCCGTCGATCTCCGTGGGAGTAAACGGGTCGGTCTTCCAGCGGTCAGATACCCCGACCGTGTCGATGTGTCCGATGAGCAGCACGGTCTTGCCGGGCCGCCCGCTGTCGAGCACCGACCAGACCGACGGGCGCTCGCGCGCGGTGTCCTCTTCAAAATAGCTGTAGTGCGGGTCCATGCCAAGCTCACGCAGGACATTCGCCACGTAATCCGCCATCTGTGCCTCGTGTCCGTTGACCGAACGGATGGAGATCATATCGTACCAGCGCTGTAAAATCCGTTCCATACCTTAGTCCTCCTTCGCCTTGGCCGTGCCGATGCCGGTCACGGCGTAAATGACAGAAAACACGATCGACAGCCACAGCATCGGCGCAAACGGCGCGAATGCCAGATTGGAAACGCCAAGCGTTGTGGCGGTGTAAGAGCCCGTAGTCGACCACGACACCATGGGGGCAAGGCCCGTGCCGGTGTCGAGCATCGTGAGCATCAGATTCTTGCGGTCGAGATGATATTCCGGATACAGGTCCTTCACCATACCGCCGACGACAGGATAGGACACATAATAAGCGCCCGTGATCGTGAAAAACACCGCGTGCAGGATCAGCACACCGAGCGACATCGAACGAGAGGTCTTCGCGATACGCTCCACAAAGGCGAGCAGCACGTCCACAACGCCCGCTGTGCGGAGCGGCGCGCCGAAAATGCCCGCCGCGATCAGAAGACCGATGGTCGAGAGCATCGAGGTAAAGCCGCCGCGGTTGAGCATCGAATTCACGACGTCCGAGCCGGTATCGGCGGAAAAACCGGAGTACATGACCGTCAGAATGTCGTGCAGGTTGATGCCCTGACAGAGCATCGCCATCACCGCACCCGCAGCGATGCCGGCGATAAAAGTCGGGATCGTCGGCTTTTTCATCAAAATCAGCACGACCACGACCAGCACGGGCAGAAGCAGCACGGGGCTGAGCCAGAACTCGGCGGAAACGGTGGAAAGGATATCCTCATACACTTCCCCGCCGACGCTGCCGCCGGAATAGCGCAGGCCGTAAACAAAGTAGAAAACGAGCGAAATGAGATACGCAGGCCCCGTGGAAATGAGCGCGTGGCGAATGCCGTCCATCAGCGGCATCTCGCACACCGTGGCGGTGATGACGGGCGAGTCAGACAGCGGCGAGACCTTGTCGCCGAAGAACGCGCCGGTGCAGACCGCGCCCGCGGCCGCGGGCAGCGGCACACCGAGACCCTGTGCAACGCCCATGCAGGCGACGCCGACCGTCGCGAGCGTGCCCCACGACGTGCCCGCCATGGTCGACATCAGCGTGCAGAGGATGCAGACGACTGGCAGGAATAAGCCCGGCGTCAGCACCTTCATGCCGTAGTAGATCATGACCGGCACCGTACCGCTCGCCATCCACGTGCCGACGAGCACGCCGACGGCCAGCAGGATCAAAATGGCCACGATCATCGACGAGACCGTCTCCTTGATGCCCTGCTGGAGCTCTGCATACGGGATGCCGAAGCACCACGCCATCAGACACATGATGACGCCGTCGAGTGCCAGCACGATGCGGTTGTTGAGCTTCATCACAAGAAGCCCCACGATGATGACGGCGATGCCGACGAGCAGCATCAGCCCTGCCTGCCAGGGCTTTACGATTCTTTTTTCTTCCATGATTGTCGTCCTTTCTCGTTTTGGCTGGGTCAAATTGAAAAAGGATAACAAAAAAGCTATGATCTCGTGGAGATCATAGCGGAAACAGGGAGCGGAATAAACACTCCTCTTTATGATTCGATAGCGCTCCACATTGTGGCAGTCCGGCGGATATTCTCCGACGACCCAGGTCATCGCCCTCCTGCAGGCCAGGAAAAAGCGACCCTTCGGCGGCTTGCCCTTTAGCTCCGGAACATCCTGTTCGCTCCGAAGGTACTCTTGCGCGCCGCGCCTCTATCCTCGTTCAATTTTCCGCCTCAGAATACCATCTTTTTCGCGCCATCGCAACGTTTTTTTCACATTCTCTTTATTTTGGTCGAGGATGAACAAAAATGCACTGTCGTACCGCGATTCTTTGATGAAATTACAACGCATTTTCAGCCAGCGACGGTATTTTCATCAACCGCAAGCAGGATTTTTATTGATCGAACTTCTTTTCTCTCTTCCCTCAGACAGCAAAAAAGCGGCTCTCTCCCGCTTGGGAGAGAGCCGCTTTTTATTCACTTGTTAACGCAGGTATCAGCAAAGCTGAAGCCGTTTTTCATCTGCTCGCTGGCGGTGCGCAGGACCTTATTGAGGATCTGTGCGCTCTCTTCGCGCGCCATCGCGCAGAGCTCGTCGTTCGCCTGCGCGGCGAGCGTGAAGTCGCCGCTCTCGCGCATCAGCCTGTCGTATTTGAGGACGATCTGTCTGCCGCGGATATTCACCGTGTCCTGATAGCCCCAGACATTCTGGATGCACGAGCCGTAGCACTTGTCGGCCAGCGCGCCGACAAAGCGGCTGACCCAGTAGAGATTGTCGGTCTCGGCGTCGAGCGTCACATTGCTCAAATAGTCCGGCATCTGCGGGGCATTTGTGTACACCGGCAGCCACGCGGAAAATGTCGTGGAGCCGAAGCACACCCACTCGATACCCTTAATGGCATCGGGGACGTCGCTTCTAATTTGACAGATCGTCGTCACGCCCGTGCGGTTGATGCCGATAGGACGGTAAATACCGCCTTTTTCCGCATGGCCCGCATAGGGATCGTAAGGTGTACCCTGATAGTGGGACGAGAGCAGGTATTGGATATCCTCCGCGGCAACCTTGCGCTCGGGAACGTAGGACCACGGAATGTCATCGCTCTCGGGCGTGAAGTCCGCGTTTTCGCCGTCCCAGCGGTAGGTGTGCGGTGCAAGGCAGCGGCCCATGAACCACGCGCGCGGCGTGTTGTAGATATGGTCCATGTCGCGGTGCGAGCCGAAGATATCCCGCGGGTTGAACTTGCCATTCTGATTCAGATCCAGATGGTTTTCCGAGATGAATTCTCTGAGGTCTGCCGAGCAGAGATGCGATTCCCGGGCACCGAAGGCGTCCTCAAGGTCGAACGAGTCCATACCGAACTGGTTCGGGTTGATGATGACGCGATCCTCGGGAATTTTCTTCGCGATCCAGTGGTGCCCGCCGATGGTCTCGAGCCACCAGACCTCATTTTCGTCGTTGAAGGCGATGCCGTTCGACTCATAGGTGCCGTATTGCTCCAGAAGCGCACCGAGGCGCAGCACGCCCTCGCGCGCGGAGCGGATGTAGGGCAGGACGAGGACAACGATGTCCTCCTCGCCGATGCCGCCGCAGCGCTCCTCTTCTCCATCCTTCGCCTCGCGCAGCTCGACCATCGGGTCGGCCGCGAGCACGCGTGGGTTCGAGGTCGTGGTTTCCGTCGCCGTCATGCCGACGTTCGCGGCGTTGATGCCGGTCGCGGCCCAAATGCCGTGCTTCGGGTCCACGCTCGGGCAGGACGTGTAGCGCATGGGGTTCTCCGGCAGTGTGATCTCCACGTGGGACTCTACGCTTTTATAAATCTTCGGCTGCTGGTCGGGCTCGACCACGATCAGCTTTTTCTCATCAAAATGACCGTCGTCCGTACGGGCGATCATCGTCGAGCGGTCATTCGTCGCCAGCTTACCGGCCAGTACAGTGGTGCAGGGCATAATTACATCTCCGTTTCCTGTCGATTTCACCGCAGCGCTGCTTTTTCGCAGCGCCGCCAAATTTTATCTGCATCCATTATATTCACAGAATCGTCCTCTGTAAAGGCAAAATCCCTTTGCAGGTGCATCTCCCCTGCTGCTCTGCCGCGAAAAAATGTGGACAAGCCCGCTAAAAAGCGGACCTGTCCAAAAGGTTGGTAAAGAGAGGTCGTACCTATCAAGTTTGGATCGATCACACCATGATGGGCTCGTCCCAGAGCTTGAGCTCCTGGCCGATGCCGTTTTCCTTGGCATACTGGTAGACGCGCGCGGCGATCGCCACGTCGTAAAGGCCGAGGCCGACGTTGCAGGTGTAGGTGAGCTGGTCGTCGTTGTCGCGGCCGGACTTCCGCCCCGCCACTAGGTCGGAAACGCTCGCGTCGATGCGGGAATCGTCGATCTTGCCGTCGCGGAACATGTAGGCCATCGTGTCGCCCATGCGGTGCTTGTCGGTCTCCCAATCGTCGATGACGACCTTGTCCGCGCGCAGGATCAGCTCCTCGTCGACCTCGTTGTCGCCAAGGTGAGCAACGTAAACGCCCTTTTTGATCTCCGCGCCGTGGATGATCGGCTCGGTCGCGGTCGCCGCGGTCACAAGGATGTCGCCGCTTTCGATCGTGGCGAGGCGGTCGCTCGCCGCCTGCACGTCCATGTTCAGCTTTTGGATCGCTGTGACCTCGCGGATCATATAGGGCAACACCGCACAAATAGCGTATAGGGAGAGCCATAGTAAGTTCGTCTGTAGGGCAGCCAGTATTATCCCCTCAGTTCGCCTGGCAGG
>NZ_JPJG01000107.1 GCF_000765235.1 Oscillibacter sp. ER4
CCAGTCATGCTCTGTACGTATGTACGCAGCATTTACCCCTGTTTTCTTCCGTTATAGGAAACAGCAGCTTTCAAAGCTGACCTGTTTTCGGGCATTAAAAATCAATGGTAATGGAAACAGCAAAGTTTTTGACCGCAGGACGAAACTATTTCACGAAATCGTGCTTCTCTGAACCGTGTACCCTGTTCACGGAACAATGGGTGTTTTCACTGTTCCAGACCAAACCACACAAAACGGCAAAGTGGGATATGGTCATATATGGACAGGACATCACAAGCGAAATTCTGAACGGATTTCGGAGATTGCAGATTTTTCACTGTTCGGTGCATCCACTCCACCTTGGAGCGCAGAGGTTGCACCGACACATGAACTGAATTATGGAGGATTTTATCAATATGAATATACGCAACGAAATAAAGGCACAGATCATCCGTGCCGGGATGACCATGCAGGAAGTTGTTGACCTGCTCTCGGACGAGTACGGATGGAGCGACAGCGTTTCCAACCTGTCCGCAAAATTACAGCGGGAAAGTATACGATACAAGGAAGTATTGGAGCTTGCCGCTGTGCTTGGTTACGACATCGTATGGCGGAAAAGACGGGAGAAGTGATACCCCGGCAACAGCCCTCCGCATCTCCCGTCCCCATAGGCGCACCGCAGTGCTGCCCATGGACAGGCAGTGAAAGATACGGTTTTCGCTGCCATCGTCTGCAAGAAATGTTCCGCAGAACAGCTTCATGCAGACGGGCTGACCAAGGTAAAAGGCGCAGACATTTTGCCTTGGTCAGCAGAGGTCACCGCAGTGACCGCATTCCCCCTCGGGAGAGCCCTCGGAGAGCCCACGGCACTTTGTAGCCAGCATGGATGAAAGTGTAATAGTGGGTTATTACACTTTGAAAAAGTGCCGTTCCTCAGCCCTCCGCTGTCTGCAAATCTTAAAGAAAGGACAAAAATCTATGGCAAGAAATGATGGAATTGATCGTACCTTAGCCAGAAATCAGGACTTGGAAACTCCGGATGATGTGACAAAAGTACAGGAACACAATGAGCGTGAAAAAGACCGTTATTCCAATGTGGACATCGTGCCGGAACGTACTGCGCTGAATGTTCACTTCAAGTCTCCCACTGACGATTATGTAAAAATGTTTGAGCAGATGGAGCAGGACAAGATCATCTCCACCAGAGGGCTGAAACCGGATGCCGTCAAATATGGCGAGTTGGTTTTCGATGTGAACTCCGCTTATTTCTACAACCACGGCGGCTATGAGTTTGCAAAACAGTTTTATGCCGATGCCTATAAAGCCGCCGTGGAGATCGTGGGCGGTGAGCAGTATATCCTCTCCGCTGTAATGCATGCCGACGAGCGCAACCGGGCAATGTCGGAAGCTCTGGGTGAGGATGTGTACCACTATCACCTTCATGTGGTTTATATCCCGGTGGTGGAGAAACAAATCCTGTGGTCGAAGCGATGCAAGGATGAATCCCTCCGGGGAACGGTAAAGGAAACGATCACACAGGTCAGCCGCAGTAAGAAGTGGGAATCCAAACCCGTTCTTGATGAAAACGGAAATCCTATGTTGAACGCAAAAGGGAAAAAGATTTTGAAGTCGTCCTACAGTGTGCTGCAGGATGACTTTTTCAATTTCATGCGAAACGCTGGTTATACCGATGTAGAGCGTGGAGAATGTGGCAGCACCGAAGAACATCTGACGGTGACACAGTTCAAGGTACAGGCCGAACAGCAGCGTTTGGAAGCTGTGACCGGACAGGTGGCACAGGCCGAGCAGAGCTTAGCGGATGCCAAAGCTGCCACGGAGAAGCAGAAAAAGAAACTGGAAGCTCTGAAAAAGGAAACTCAGGCTGCTAAGTCTGTTGCTATGACTGCACATGAGATTGAGTCGATGGGCAAGAAAAATCCCATTACGGGAAATGTTACCATGACGGCGGATGAGTGCCGCACGCTAAAGGATTATGCGGTCAGCAGCTTTGCGGAAAAGTCTGAGAAGCTGAAATACAAGCAGAAATTCGAGCAGGCAGATAAAAACGCAAAGATATGGAAAGACCGTTTTGAAAAACTGAACAAAGACTATGAGGAGCTGAAACAGAAAGCCCAGCCTTTCCTGGATGCGATTGAGATTGCATCTGAAAAGGTCTGGGCTTTTATCAATGCCATCCTCGCCAGGGGAAAGGAACTGTATGAACACAAACACCCTGCCCGCAATCGTGGACAGGACATGGAAATTTAAGAAAGGAACTATTTGCCTATGAAGAAAACCGTAGATGAAATTAACAAGATGATTATGGAAGATGCCCCGATGGAAGAAATCAACGATGCCATCGGCTATATTGATATTTGCTCCTGCTTCGATCCGATTTTTGAGCCGCCTATTGATTTTCTGGAAGAATGCCGCAAGCGTTGGGAAGCGGCACAGTCCTCTTTCTGCAAAACCATTGAGTGCAAGATCGGAAACACATGGTATGTGATTGAAACGGAGTGTGATGGAAATGAGCCACTTACCGACAAGGTAAAACGGCTCATTTTTTCTGACAAGGGGGTGATTTGTTAATGACTGCGACACAAAAGCATGATATAATTCCAATATGCACAACGGTACTGTCGGCTGACCAACCACCGAAGGAGGATATTATGTTGGATCAGCAGAAAATTACCATTCTCTATTGCCGTCTGAGCAACGAGGATGCCCAGGAAGGCGAGAGTAACAGTATCGCAAATCAGAGAGAGTATTTAACCCGATATGCCCGTGACCACGGGTATACAAACCTGAAAATTCTGGTGGATGACGGTTATACGGGGACGAACTTCAATCGTCCCGGTGTGCAGGAAGGCTTTGAGCTTGTCAAGCAGGGGCTTGTGGGCTGCTGGCTGGTCAAAGACCTCAGCCGCTTTGGTCGTGACTATCTGACTGTTGGACAATATACGGATATTATCTTTCCGAGTTATGATGTCCGCTTTATCGCTATAAATGATGGCGTAGACAGCAACCGGGGAGACAGCGAGGGCTTCGCCGCAATCCGTAATCTGTTCAACGAGTGGTATCCCCGTGATACCAGCAAGAAAGTCCGTGTCAGTTTGCGGCAGAGAGGAACCAGTGGGAAGCACATGGGCAAACCGCCCTACGGATACCGCTGTGACCCGGAGGACAAGGATCACTGGATTCTGGATGAAGAAGCGGCTCCGGTAGTCAAGCTCATCTTCGACCTTTGCATTGACGGCAAAGGCCCGGAGCAGATTGCAAGGATTCTGGAAGAAAAGCAGATTATGACCGCAAAGGCACTCTATGCCAAGCGAAAGAAAAAGCCGATGCCGGAAAGACCGTACCACTGGGGCAACCAGTCCATTGCAGGGATTTTGGAACGGCAGGAGTACACAGGCTGTACCTGCAACTTCAAGACTTATTCCAAGTCCTACAAGCTGAAAAAGCGGATTCCCAATGAGCCGGAGAATATGTTTTATCTGCCGGACACACAGGAAGCGATTGTATCTCAGGCACAGTTTGACAGGGTGCAGGAACTGAGGAAAAACAAACGCCGCCCCGCAAAAGCGGAACGGCAGGGATTGTTCTCCGGGCTTCTGTTTTGTGCCGATTGCGGCGGCAAGCTCCACTTTGCCACAAGCAAAAGCTTTGAGGGCAAGCAGGATCACTACGTCTGCAACAACTACAAGAGCAACCGTGGTACTTGTACTGCCCACTATATCCGGGAAGATGTGCTTCGTGAAATCGTTCTGGAACGCATCCGGGCAGTCAATGAGTATATCCGAAGCGATGTGGACGGTTTTCAGGAGGAATGGCTGCAATGCCGCAGGACTGACCAGGAGCGCAGCATCCGGGATGACAAAAAGAAGCTGGAACAGGCAAAGAAACGCCTTGCCGATCTGGATGTCATCATCGCCCGGCTGTACGAGGACTATGTTCTTGGAAATCTCAATCAGGACAGATACAGAAAGATGTCTGCGGACTATGAAGCGGAGCAGGAACGGTTAAAGCTCGAAATTGAAGTTATCGAAGAATGGGTGGAACAGCGGGAAGAAATGAACGACGGTCTGGATGCCTTTATCGCCCTGACACAGAAATATGTGGATGTGGAGGAGCTGACACAGACCATCGTGAACGAGTATATCAAGAAAATCATCGTCTATGCCCCGGACAAATCCAGCGGCAAGCGCAAGCAGAAAGTGAAGATTTTCTTCAACTTCGTGGACGATGTAGATATTCCCGTTATTTCCGAGCCTATCATCACGCAAACAACCTATGAACACAGAAAAACGGCGTGACCTTCGGGTCACACCGTTCTCTGCGACAAAATAGTTACTTGTCACTATTAAGCCTTGGTTTTCTGGGGTTTTCCTTTTGAACCGGTTTGACACAGTTTAGCACAACGAGACATCTTTTGAACCAGTTTTTATGGGTTAAACATGGGTTAAATCTCGAAATGGGTTAATTGATGGGTTAAATTATGGGCTAAATCCAGGCTGTTTTTTCCTTGGAGAAGGTCATCTTTTTGGAGGGTAAATGGTCCCGCCTTCTATCGAATTGTTTTGTCCTGATTTGACCTAATTTGATTAAAATAAAATAAATCTAATCGCCAAGCGTTCAGTGTTTTTTACTGGGCGCTTTTTGTGTTTCCGGGGGATTTCATTCCGGGATAAGAAAAGGCCGTCACTTTCAGTTTTTGAAGTGGCGGCTTTTTCTATTTCCAGAAGCCATAAAACAATTCAGAAATGAGGTGAAGTCATTGAACACGCAAATCATCGCCATCGCCAACCAGAAAGGCGGCGTTGGCAAGACAACCACCTGCGCGAACTTGGGGATCGGGCTGGCACAGGCCGGAAAGAAAGTGCTGCTGATCGACGGGGACCCGCAAGGCAGCCTGACTATCAGCCTGGGCCATCCCCAGCCGGACAAGCTGCCCTTTACCCTGTCCGACGCGATGGGCCGTATCCTGATGGACGAGCCGCTGCGTCCCGGTGAGGGTATCCTGCACCACCCGGAAGGCGTTGACCTGATGCCCGCCGACATCCAGCTCTCCGGCATGGAGGTCTCCCTGGTGAACGCCATGAGCCGAGAGACTATTCTGCGGCAGTATCTGGACACGCTCAAGGGACAGTATTCCCATATCCTGATTGACTGTCAGCCCTCCCTGGGTATGCTCACGGTCAACGCCCTGGCCGCCGCCAACAGGGTCATAATCCCCGTCCAGGCGGAGTACCTGCCCGCCAAGGGCCTGGAACAGCTGCTCCAGACCGTAAACAAGGTGAAGCGGCAGATCAACCCCAAGCTCCAGATCGACGGCATATTGCTGACGATGGTGGACAACCGCACCAACTTCGCCAAGGAGATCGCCGCCCTGCTGCGGGAGACCTATGGCAGCAAAATCACGGTTTTCAAAAGCGAGATTCCCCATTCTGTCCGGGCAAAGGAGATCAGCGCCGAGGGCAAGAGCATTTTTGCCCACGACCCCAATGGCAAGGTGGCCGAGGGGTACAAAATTCTGACCCAGGAGGTGATAAAACTTGAAAAGCAGCGCGAAAAAAGTAGAGCTGGCTCCATACGATGACTTGTTTTCCACCGAGGAAAGCCGCCAGGATGCCAAGCTGGAAAAAGTACGGGAAATCCCGCTGTCTGAGCTGCATCCTTTCAAGAACCACCCCTTCAAAGTCAAGGATGACGAGGCCATGATGGAGACTGCCGACAGCGTTCGGCAGTATGGTGTTCTGGTTCCGGCTATTGCCCGCCCGGACCCGGAGGGCGGCTATGAGCTGGTGGCCGGTCACAGGAGACACCGAGCCAGTGAACTGGCCAAGAAAGAAACCATGCCGGTCATTGTCCGGGACCTGGACGATGATGCCGCCACCATCATCATGGTGGACAGCAACTTGCAGCGGGAAAGCCTGCTCCCCAGCGAGAGAGCTTTTGCCTATAAGATGAAGCTGGAGGCTATGAAGCACCAAGGTGAGCGCATGGATTTAACTTGTTCCCAAGTTGGGAACAAGTCTGCTGGAAAGAAGTCCAGTGAGCTTTTGGCTGAACAGGTCGGCCAGAGTAAAAATCAGATTTTCCGCTATATCCGCCTGACAGAGCTGATCCCCGAACTGCTGGATATGGTCGATGAAAAGAAAATTGCTCTCAACCCGGCCTATGAGCTGTCTTTCCTCAAAAAAGAGGAACAGCGGGACTTGCTGGACGCGATGGACAGCGAACAGGCCACCCCCTCTCTTTCCCAAGCCCAGCGGCTCAAGAAATACAGCCAGGAGGGGTATCTGACCCTCGATATGATGCGCGTCATCATGGGCGAGGAAAAGAAAAGCGATCTCGACAAAGTGACCCTTTCTGCCGACATCCTGCGGAAGTATTTTCCCAAGAGCTATACGCCCCAGCGGATGCAGGAGACCATCATCAAGCTGCTGGAGGGGTGGCAGAAGAAGCGCCAGAGAGACCAGGAACGATGAAAGGAGCCGCCTATGAGGGATATTTCAGCCCGTGAGCTGAAAGGACACAACATTTTGGCCGTGGAGCGTTTTCAGGACAACACCCGCTGGATGATCGAGTTTTCCATCCTGCGTCCCTGCTCCTACGGCAGCCCCGGCGATGAAATGCGGCTGTTTCTCACGGAGGACGGGTATCAGGCCGCCCTCGTAAGCCGGAAGCGCCGGGAAATCAAAATCAAGCGGTATGCCCGCGTGATCGAGGGCCATGTCCTCGACTTCAAGCCGGACAAGCGCCGCCGCCACCCGTAAACCTGCCACTACCCCGAAAGGAAAGGAATGAATATGTGTACTGTCCAGAGCATCAAGGATGCTATCCGGGAAAACTGCCAGTCCCAATATGACATGGAATCCACCGACATTGACCGGGTTTTGCAGACCCTCCCGTTTTCTCAGGAACCGGGACCATTTTCTAAGCCGAAATCGCAAAGGCCGCTGTATTGGTTCCACGCAAGAAAATATGAAAAAGTGTAACCGCCACAATTCTTTTTACAGGATTGTGGCTTTTTTCATGCCCTGAGAACAGAAAGGAGTGAAGTCAATGGCGGTCTTTCGGATTGAAAGAACCCGCGACTATACGGTAATGAGCAATCATCACCTGCGGAACCATGAATTGTCGCTGAAGGCCAAGGGGCTGCTTTCCATGATGCTGTCCCTGCCGGATGACTGGAACTATACCACCCGTGGCCTTGCGAAAATCTGCAAGGAGGGTGTGGACGCCATCGGCGGTGCGCTGCGGGAGCTGGAAACCGCCGGTTACATCGTGCGCCACCAGCTGCGGGACAGGCAGGGCCGGATCAGCGACACCGAGTATGTCATTTATGAGCAGCCCCAGCCCCGGCAGCCGGAAACGCCCCAGCCGGATACGGATGTACCAGATACGGCTTCACCAGATACGGAAAACCCGTATCTGGATAAACCGGATACGGAAAAGCCCGCAGAATTAAATATAGAGAAATCAAATACCCAAAAATCAAGTACTCATGGATCAAGTACCGATTCCATTCCCTTCCGGGAGCCAGCGGCGGTAAGACCGCCGGAACGGAAAGAAAGGGATGCGATGTCGCTCACAGAGATGGAAAGTTATCGGGATTTGATTCTGGAGAACATTGAGTATGACCACCTGTGCCGGGAGTTTACCACCTACCGGGAGGACCTGGACGAGATTGTGGAGCTGATGGTGGAGACCGTCTGCGCCAAGCGGAAAACCACCCGGATCGCTGGCAGCGACTTCCCCCATGAGGTGGTCCGCTCCCGTTTTTTGAAGCTGGACTGCTCCCACATCGAGTTTGTCATGGAGTGCCTGCGGAACAATACCACCGAAA
Organism: Oscillibacter sp. ER4; assembly: GCF_000765235.1. Classification (GTDB taxonomy): domain Bacteria; phylum Bacillota; class Clostridia; order Oscillospirales; family Oscillospiraceae; genus Hominicoprocola; species Hominicoprocola fusiformis. The sequence goes on from NZ_JPJG01000107.1 coordinate 7,832, forward strand.
TCCGCAACATGAAGCAGTATCTGCTTGCGGTGCTGTTCAATGCGCCTACCACGATCAGCAATCACTACACCGCACAAGTCAACCACGATATGTACGCAGGCGGCTGGTAAACAGCCGCTTTTGTACTGCCCGGACACACCGGGAGAAAGGATTTTGCCATGAAACGACCTCTTGCCTACATTACGGCTCCCTGGAGCAACAGCCAGTATGAGAACGCCGAGAACGCTGCGGCCTACTGCCGTCAGGTGTACGACGCCGGGTATTCGCCCATCTGCCCGGTGCTGTTCCTGCCCACCTTCCTGAAGGACGAGATTCCCCAGGAACACAAGGATGGGCTGGATATGGCGCGGGACTACCTGCGCCGGTCCCATGTGCTGGTGGTCTGCGGCCACGGCATCGACGAGACCGTGAAGAATGACATCGCCACCGCCGAGCGCCTGCGGATCACCGCTACCACCCTGGACGGCATCCTGACCGTGAAGGGCCAGGGGCGCGGGAAAGGAGGTGCGCGCCATGCCTGAGCGTAAGACCGTGGGCCAGCTGATGGAAGAAATGCGCCTCAAGGCCGGGGCGCAGAACTACCACGGCCACGAATACATGGATTTGCAACGGTTTGCCGAGGACACCCGGCACATGATTATCTTCGATGTGCTGACCCACGATTCGCCGGTGGGCTGGAAAGGCGAACGGACCCGCCTGTTTCTGACGGAGGCCGGATACCAGAAAAGCCTGGAGAACCAGGAAAAGGGCCATATCAAGATTCTCAGCCATGCCAAGGTGCGCCAGGGGCATCTGTACTATGACCACTCCGACCAGCTGCGTTGAAAGGAGCCTGCCATGATGAAATACCTGCTGCGGCGGCTGGTGGTCCCGCCTTAGTATCAAGCGCCACCCCTGCAAAATCCGCGGAAAGGAGGCGATGACCTATGCAGGAGGAAGTGGAAAACAGGACTTTGACGCTGGTAGTCAGCGGAACAAAGTTTACCGGGCGGCTGTTTAAGGCCGCCATCACCAAGTACCTTGCCCACCGCAAGGAAAAGAAGCTGCAAAAGCAGAAAAGCCGGGATACCCCCGTGATTCCCCACGGCAAACAGACGGTGAAGCAGCTGATCGGCCAGAATCAGGGCGTTTCCAACATCGAGATCACCGACCCCTCCATCAAGGAGTTTGAGAAGATCGCCCGGAAATACGGCGTTGACTATGCGGTGAAGAAGGACCGCAGCAGCTCCCCGCCCAAGTACCTGATCTTTTTCAAAGGCCGGGATGCGGATGCCCTGACCGCTGCCTTTACCGAGTACACCGGCAAGAAGGTCAGAAAGGCGCAGAAAACAGAGCGTCCGTCCGTGCTGGCAAAGCTTAGCCAGTTCAAAGAGCTGGTGAAACACGCCGTCGTGGACCGGAACAAGCGGAAGGAGCTGGAACGATGAAAAAGCAGCTTGACATCAAAAAGCTCCTTTTGCTGAATATGCCGTATATCCTGATGGGACTGTTCGCCACCAACTTCGGTGAAGGATGGCGGATGGCCGTAGGTGCGGACGCTTCGGCAAAAATGCTCTCGTTCTTCTCCACGCTGCCGGTGGCGCTGGCCAGCTGGTGGCCCAGTCTGCATCCGCTGGACCTGCTGGTGGGCCTGTGCTGCGGCGGTGGCCTGCGGCTGGCGGTCTATCTCAAAAGCAAGAACGCCAAGAAGTACCGGCATGGCATGGAGTATGGCTCCGCCCGATGGGGAACCCATGAGGATATTGCACCTTACATCGACCCGGTATTCCAGAACAATGTGATTCTGACCAAAACCGAGAGCCTGACCATGAACAGCCGCCCCAAGGACCCCAAGACTGCCAGAAACAAAAATGTTCTGGTAATCGGCGGCTCCGGTTCCGGCAAGACCCGGTTCTGGCTGAAGCCTAACCTGATGCAGATGCACAGCTCCTATGTGGTCACAGACCCCAAAGGCACCATCCTGGTGGAGTGCGGCAAGATGCTCCAGCGCGGGACGCCCAAACTGGGCAAGGACGGCAAGCCCATGAAGGATAAGCACGGCAAGGTCATCTATGAGCCTTACCGGATCAAAGTCCTCAATACCATCAACTTCAAGAAGTCCATGCATTATAACCCCTTTGCTTACATCCACTCCGAAAAGGACATCTTGAAGCTGGTCACAACGCTGATTGCCAACACCAAGGGCGAGGGCAAGGCCGGGGACGATTTCTGGGTCAAGGCGGAAACACTTTTGTACTGCGCCCTCATCGGGTATATCCACTACGAGGCCCCAGTGGAGGAACAGAATTTCTCCACCCTTATCGAGTTCATCAACGCGATGGAGGTCCGGGAGGATGACGAGGAGTTCAAGAACCCCGTAGACCTGATGTTTGACGCGCTGGAGGCTGAGAAGCCAAATCATTTTGCGGTCCGGCAGTACAAGAAGTACAAGCTGGCCGCCGGTGTTGTATGCTCTAAAAGACTTCTTAATCAAGCGGTTGGGAAGTCTCTTAGAACACACAACCTAAAACCGAAGAAAGGAGCGCAAGTTAT
>NZ_JPJG01000108.1 GCF_000765235.1 Oscillibacter sp. ER4
GCGCTGCACGGGATAAGGGGGGCCATTCTCTCACGTGAGAGAATGGCCCCCCCCTTTGACCCCCAAAAGAACACAAGGGGCTCTGCCCCTTGACCCCGCCATTGCGAGGTTTGGGCTTGAAGAGCTGCTCAGCCTGAGGAATCGGGTGCCTGCTGTTTTTTTGCTGCGATACAATTTGGCTTGCTCCTATTATCCGCTGCCGCTTTGCCCATCTTGTAGAAGTACAGCCTAATTTCTGTCTACTTTGGATTTGTACGATCTTGCTGATGCCTGCCAAGGCGGCATTGCTGCGTTCGCCGCGTTCAGGTTTGCTTCTTTTTTAGTCCTCTGCTGTAATATAGATTTCTTCGGCTTTTTGTTGGGCGGAGATGAGGGCGTCTTTAACATCGCCGTAATTCTGTGCTTCCAGTTGAGTCAGTGCGTCGGTGATCGCGTTGAATAGCAGGTGATACATCTTTTCATAATCAGGCATTTTCATCCCTCCGTGGGATTATAATAACCTGAAACAGATTAACATGCAAGTTAAGAAGTTGCTTGCTTTATAGTTTTCCTGGGGTGAAGATGATGTATCCGAGATTGAGAGACCTGCGGGAAGACAACGATATGACGCAAGCTGCACTTGCGAAGCTGCTGGGCATGTCGCAGACCGGTTATTCCAAATATGAGACTGGCGAAAACGACGTGCCAACACAAATTTTAATTAAACTGGCCGACCTCTACGGAACCTCCGTCGACTACCTCCTCGGCCGCACCGACAAACGATAAAAACGACCGCTCACGCGGTCGTTTTTCTTGTAATGCGGCGAGCGCAGCGATGCCGCCCCGTAGGCAGTCTGCCGCCAGTCTACCGTCACACGCGCCTCACGGAGTAAGGCACGGTTGCTGGATGAGCCGAATTGCAGGGGTTCATGGCGAAGCCATGTACACCGCACCCGATTGCGCAGCGCGTGCAGCTCTTCAAGCTGCAATCTGCCAATGTCGGGGTCAAGGGGCAGTGCCCCTTGCGTTCTCTTGGGGGATCAAAAGGTGCCCATTCTCTCTCGTGAGAGAATGGACACCTTTTCCCGCGCCCCTGCACGGTGCAGGG
>NZ_JPJG01000014.1 GCF_000765235.1 Oscillibacter sp. ER4
AGATCGTCTTTCCAAAGGCGGATCATCTCCGGTGTGACCGCCGCGCCGCTCAGGAATGCAGCAAAGCTCAGTAAAGCACGGCGGTACTTCTCAACCGTCGCCGCGGCGCGCTCTTCATTTTCGAGGGCTTTCAAATACTCAGCAATTCTCTCGTCGGTCATATAGTATTCCATAATAAAAATACTCCTATCTCTCGTGATAGGGGTATTGTAACGTATCACAGAATAGTTTTCGAACACCTTTGCATCTTGTGTTGAATTCTTTTGTATATGTAGGTTATCTCTGCTAACAGTAACAGCTGTCTTTCGGTCTCAGCTGATATGATGCAGCAATCACTGCGCAGGCGGCGTAATGCCAAAAAGCTTGGTGGGTACTAATTGCATAACAGCGAAATTGCTGATACAATAATAAAGTAGATTGCATCGACAGGAGGTAACTACAATGATGTATCCATTCCTCACCCTTGATGACAGTACGGAAATCGTTCATTCTCAGACTTTGCAGGATGGGAATGTAAAGGTCTATATCGAAAAGCCCGATGAAAAAGACGGGTTCCACCATGCGACCTGCTTCCTGCCGGAATATCGGTGGATAGATATCTTTGGATTCTCTGACACGGATATTCAGAAATATCAGAAGATTATTGAATCCACTGCGCACCTGATTATCCGCTTTGCCGCAGAAGGGGGCTTGGAAAATGCCGCAGGTTTTTAAGGTTGGTTCCTATTGGATCTTTTTCTGGGCGAATGAAAATGATTCCTTAGAGCCGGTTCATGTCCATGTATGCTAAGGCGCTCCCAACGGGAACGCTACAAAGATATGGATTACAAAGGCTGGCGGATGCATTCTCTGTAATAACAATTCAAGGATTCCTGCTCGCATTCTCCGTAATATCATGGATGTGATCGAAGCGAGAAGTTCAGAAGTTATAGCAAAATGGACCGACTTTTTTGGAGAAGCCCGGTTCTTCTGCTGAAAATCATTTGTCAGAAAGGCATAGCACCACGACGGTGCTGTGCCTTTTAGCTTGATCTCTCATGATATGTGTGTTGTGTGGAATGAGCCCGATGGCTTGATGTCCTTCATCAACACCGCTCATTTTTTCATTGATCTCCTTCTTCCAACTGCTGCCAGCGCTTCCACGTCCCACTGGATCGGCTCCATGCCTATCGAGCGGATGGTGGAGATGACATGGTCGTCATACTCGCCGAACGGGCAGCGGATGAGCGTCGGGCGGACGCCGGTCAACGCCTCGATCTTATCGTTGCAGGTGTTCACGTCTGCGATGATCTGGTCGGCGGTGAGGGAATTATAATGATCATGCGCGTTGGAGTGGTTCATGAGCTCATTGCCGCTGTCCACGATGGCCTTGGCCTGTTCGGGATACTGATCCGCCCAGTTGCCCACGACAAAAAAGGTACAGGTGACACCGTACTCCTTGAGCACGTCGAGGATCTTCTGTGTGTTGTCCGCCCCCCACGCCGCGTCGAACGAGATGGAGCACACCTTCTGGTCGCGCTGGACACAGTAGATTGGCAGTTGGCGCGTGGCGGCCGACGCGCTGACGGCGGCGGGATAATTGACGGCGGCAAAGATCGCCGCGGCGGCCAACACCGCCGCGCCCAGCGTCAGCCATTTGCGCCGGAGCACCAGAAAGTGCGGCGGCTTCTTCTCCTTTTCAGACTTCTTCCTGCGGTCAAAATGAAACAGCATCAGCATATCCTCCCCAATTCTCTTGGTAGAGGGTATGCTGGTGCTGTTCATATCATGCAAGGGGGACGGGCTTTACTCGATGCCCGCCAGCGTTTGGGCTTCGGCGACGTACTGGTCGATGAGGCCCTGCTCCTGCATTTCAGCGATCTTTTCGTTCAGGTAGGCGACAAAGTCCTCGTTGCCCTTCTGCACGCCGATGCACTGGCCCTCGCTGTCGCTTTCGATGCCGATGTCCTTGACCGTCAGGTCATCGTTCACCGCGGCGAATGCGAGAGCTGCGGTGTAGTCGATGTACACAACATCGAGCTTGCCGCTCTTGAGCTCCATGATGAGATCCTGCGCCTTGACGAGGCCGACGACGTTCTCTTCGCCCACCAGCTCGTTGGCGATGGGCACCTGAATGGTACCGTTCTGCACGCCGACCTTGTGACCACTCAGGTCTTCGGGCTTGTTGTAGAGCGCGTCATCCTCCGCGCGGATCAGAATGGCCTGCTGCTTAAAGTACGGGTCGGAGAAATCGACGGACTTCAAGCGCTCCTCGGTCGAAGCCATACCGGCGATGACAATGTCAAAATCACCCTTGGCGAGGTTGATGCACAGGTTGTCGAACGACATGTCGACGACCTTGAGTTCGACGCCGAGGTCATCGGCGATGTACTGCGCGATAGCAACGTCAAAACCGACGATGGTGTCCTTGCCGTCCACTTCCGTGTGGAATTCGTTCGGGGGATAGTCGGCAGAGGTTCCCATCACGAGCACGCCCGCCTCCTTGATCTGCTCGATCTTGGACTTGGCGGTGTCATCGGACGACGCCTCGCCGTCCGAGCTGCCCTGCGCACTGTCGTCGCTCTTGCTGCCGCAGGCGGCAAGAGACAGGATCATCATAAGCGCTAAAAGCAGCGCCGCAAATTTCTTGAATGCGTTCATCTTTGTTCCCTCCTGCGTGTCTTATTCCCACAGGGGCTTGTCCCAAAGGTTCACCTTGGTGCCGATGCCCATTTCCGTCGCGTTCAGGTAGAGCTGATAGGCGATCATGATGTCCAGCGCGCCGAGGCCCATGGACGCGGCGGCGACGAACTGATCGTCCGAGGTGCGCAGCTTCTTCGTGCCGAGCACCAACTCGCTCAGGTCCATGATCTGGCTCTCATCGAGCTTGCCCTCCTTCGTGAGCTTGGACAGCGGGTTCGTGTGCTGCTTGAGCTGTGTCCAGTAGTCGGCGACGATGCCGTCGGCCTTGAGGAAGACGTCCTCCATCACCTCGTTGGAGTGCATGGAGACGAGGCCGCAGCCGGGCGTGAGCCAAGAGGTGTCCATGAACGGCTTGGGTGCGGTGGTCTCGCCGACAATGAGCTGGGACTTGAGCGCCGCGGCCTTGCTGTCGCTCGTCGGGATGATCTCAACGCCGAGGCTGTCGCCGTACTCCTTCGTGATGCCCTCGGCCTTGGCGACATCAATGTCGCAGAGGTACATGGTCTTGATCTGGGGCAACGCCTCGTGCACGGCGGAGATCATCGTGCGGCCGATAACGCCCGCGCCGACAAGGCACGCGGTGTCCGCATTGGAGGGGGCGGCATACTTGGCCATCAGGCCGCCGACGGCGGAGGTGCGCATCGCGGTGATGAGCGTGCCGTCCAGAATGCAGAACGGCAGCACCGTCTCGGGGTCACTCAGAATGGAAATGTCGATGCCGTAGGGGATGCCAGGGATCGCGGCGTTCTTCTTGGACTCCGCCGCCCACTTGATGCCGCCAATGTTGACGTCGCCGCCGATGTAGCAAGGCATGGCGTTGAAGAACGACTGCCAGTTTTCCTTGTCAGGGATGCTGGTGTTGGTCTTGGGCGGGTTCTTGATGAGGCCCTGACCGAGCATCGCGTAGGTCTTTTCCGTAACGGCCAAGATCTGTTTCATATCGAGAAGGCCGGCCTTGATGACATCTTCCTGCTTAAGGAACAGAATTTCGGGATTGATTGTGTGAAGCATTTTTGTTTCCTCCAATAATATCGTAAATTTTATTTTTTGTTTGTTAAATGACGTTGATGACTTTGGATAAGAACTCTTTGGTTCGCGCGTTCTGCGGGTGCTCGAAGATCTCCTCGGGCGTGCCCTGCTCGGCGATCTGTCCGCCGTCCATGAAGAGCACGCGCGTGCCGACCTTTCGGGCAAAGCCCATCTCGTGCGTGACGACGACCACCGTGATGCCGTCGTGGGCGAGGTCGGAGATGACCTGCAGCACCTCGCCGACCATCTCGGGGTCGAGCGCGGAGGTCGGCTCATCGAAGAGCAGCACATCGGGCTCCATCGCCAGCGCCCGCACGATGGCGATTCGCTGTTTCTGCCCGCCGGAGAGCTGGGAGGGATAGGCGTTCGCCTTGTCCTCAAGTCCCACGCGCTTTAGAAGCTTGAGAGCCTTTTCCTTGCTCTCCTCTTCCGACTGCTTTTTGACCTTCGTGAGCGAGATCGTGATGTTTTCAAGCACCGTCAGGTTGTTGAAGAGGTTGAACTGCTGGAACACCATGCCGACCTTCTGTCGGTGCCTGTTCACATCAAAGCCCTTGGCCGTGATCTCCTCGCCCTCGAAGTAAATTTTGCCGGCGGTGGGCTGCTCCAGAAGGTTCAGGCTTCGGATAAAGGTGGACTTACCGCCGCCCGAGGGACCGATGATGACGACCACGTCGCCCTTGCAGATGGTCTCGTTCAGCCCGTCGAAGACGGTCAGGCTGCCGAACTTTTTCTGTAAGTCCTTGATCTCGAACAATACGTTACCGTTCACTCTTTCTCAGCCTCCCTTCAAAGATGTTCAGGCCCTTGCCGAGGATGATATTCAGCGCCAGATAGATGATGGCGGAGATGTAGTAGCAAGGAAGCGGGTTATAGGTAGAGGTGACCACGATGCCGTTGTTGTACATCAGATCGCCGATGCCGAGGTACTGGATGATCGAGGTCTCCTTGACCATCGTGACAAATTCATTGCCGATGGCGGGGAGAATATTTTTGACCGCCTGCGGCATCACCACGTAGCGCATGGCCTGCGCATTCGTCATGCCGCACGAGCGCGCGCCTTCCATCTGGCCCTTGTCCACCGCCTGAATGCCCGCGCGGATGATCTCGGCGACGTAGGCGGAGGAGTTGATCGAAAGCGCGATGATACACGGCAGCGCCCGCTCCAGATCGACGCCGAAGAGGGTTCCGGTGGGATAGCTGATAAAGTCGAGCTGGTAGTAAACGATGTAGAGCTGCACGAGCATCGGCGTACCGCGGATGACGGTGATATAGATGCTGGCGAACTTTTCCAGCGGCTTAAACTTGGATAGCCGCATGAAAGCGATCAGGCAGCCGAGGATCGAGCCGCAGAACACGGTGAGCAGAGAGATGAGGATGGTCGTTCGCGTCCCTCGCAGGAAGTATTGATAATAATTCGTTGCAATTTCCCAAATGTTCATGTGCTGTGGTTTCCTCCTTCGTAGGACTGACTGTGATGCCGATTGTATATTTATGTTCGTAAAATGCCAATAACAAGAATAACAATTCATATCAAGATTGTAGCACTGAATAAAGAGGCGAAATAGAGTGGAAAACGATTTGGTAACAATATACACAAAAGTCAGCATAACTATCACGGCCGAACATCCGCTGCGGCACAATACGGCGTGTTTATAAGCAAGCAAAAAGATTTTGCTGCATGAAAACACGCAAAAAAGAAAGGTACCGGGCTGAAACGTTCACTGTTTCAGTCCGACACCTTTTTCATAAAAGTGCAAAAGTGCGCAAATGACCCCTGCCATCCCCAAATGGCAGGAGCCGTCTGCGTGATCGTGTGGGGCGCGCACGCGCCCTGGTATCATAAAGCCGCGAGCGGCTCTATCATCATGCGTCGTTTTCGAGCATCCGGTAGCCCACGCCGATCTCGGTGAAGATATACTCGGGCGAGGCGGGATTCTTCTCGATCTTGCGGCGGATGTTCGCCATATTCACGCGCAAAATCTGATTGTCGGCCTTGGCCTTCGGCCCCCAGATCTGCTTGATGAGATAGTCATACGTCAGCACCTTGCCAGCGTACTTGCCGAGCAGCGCCACGATTTTGAACTCGTTGAGCGTCAGGTGCACATCCTGATCGCCGATGAGCACGTGGTGCTTGTCATAGTCGATGGTCAGGTTCTTGACGGTGAACTTGCCCGACTGCGCGATCTCGTTGTTGTCGAGCGGCGTGCGCGTGTGACGGATGGCCGTGCGGATGCGCGCGAGCAGCTCGCTCGTGCCGAACGGCTTTTCGATGTAGTCGTCCGCGCCGAGGTCGAGCGCCATGACCTTGTCATGCTCGTGCGTGCGCGCCGAAACGACGATGATCGGCAGGCTCGACCACGAACGAACCTCCTTGAGGATGTTTATCCCGTCCATGTCGGGAAGCCCCAGGTCGAGAATGATGAGATCGGGGCAGTGCGAGGTGATCATCGAGACCGCCTCGGCACCCGTCTGCGCCACCAGCACGTCGAAGTCGTTCGCGGTGAGAACCGTCGAAATAAAGTTGCTGATGTTCTGCTCGTCTTCCACCACGAGCACTTTATCCTTCAATTTCACTGTTGATGCCCTCCTCCAGCGGCAGATAGAAGCGGAAGCACGCTCCGCCCGAATCTAAATTTTCTGCGGTCATCGTGCCGTCATGCGCCTTGACGATGGTGTAGCACACGGAAAGGCCGATGCCCATGTTTTTCTTCATATCAAAGTTGTTGTGCGACACGCCGGAAAGCCCGCCGTTAAAAATCGTCGAGAGCCTCTCCTTCGGGATGCCGACGCCGTTGTCGCTGACGGAAAAGCAGGCGTTCGTCCCCTCGCGTGAGAGGCAGACACGGATCTGCGTGACGTTTCCGCCGTGGATGGCGGCGTTTTCCAGCAGATTCATAATGACCTGACGGATGAGCGTCGCGTCCATCGGCACCATCAGCACCTCGTCCGGTACCTCGATCGAAACCTTGATCGCGGGGAAGCGCTTGGTGAACTTGCTGACCGAGACGCCGACGATCTCCTCGGCCGCCTCACAGTCCTTTTCGATCTTTGCCTGTCCGCCGCTCATGCGCGTAATGGACAGGAGATTTTCGACCATGCGGATGAGCCACTGCGCATCCTCATTCACGTCTTCCAAAAGGCGGCGCTTCTGCTCGGAAGAAAACGAATCCTCATTTTCGAGGATCGCGGCGGTGTTGCCGACGATGCTCGTCAGCGGCGTGCGGATATCGTGCGACATCGCGCGCAGGAGATTGGCGCGCACGGCTTCCTTTTCTGTTTCGATGCGCAGCCGCTCCTGCTTTTTGATCTGCGTGTTCATCGCGCTGATCATCATGGACACCGTCAGCATCGCAAGGAAGGTGAACGGGTAGCCGGTGATCGTGAAGTTGAATTCCCAGTAGGGATATGTAAACACATAGTTGACGAACAGCACACCGGAGACAGCGCTGAATATCCCCCAGAAATAGCCCTCCGTCCAGCGCGAGATGGTCGCGACCGCCAGCACGAAGATGAGGTTCACGTAGCCACTGCCGTCGTCGATCCTTCGCAGCAGCGTGCAGAGCACCGTCGCCATAGCCAGGATCGCCGCCGTCAGCAAAAGGTCGTAGATCCAACGCATTTTTTCGGGGATTTTTGCCATGTCGCCGCCTTCTCTCGCTTGATCGTTGGCGCGGAGAAAGACTCCGCATGCTTTCCGTCCCCATTATAGCATACAGCCTGCTAATTTTGTGCTAAATCGAATATTTTTTTCATGGTAGCAAAAAGGACGGCGCGATGCCGTCCCTTTCGCTGATAAAGGAAGAAGTGGAATTCAAAATTAAATCTTGCGGATGCTGACATTCGTCACATTCGCCATGTTGAAGCCGGGCTGCTGGGCGATCGCCGCCATGATGGCGACCTTGACCTCGTCGGTCAGACCGTCGGCAGGAACGGCGGGCGCTGCCGGCGCGGCAGCTGCTGCGGCGGGCTTGGGAGCCTCGGGCTTCGAGAGGATCTTGCCCATCAGGATCGTCAGGAAGATGATGCAGGTAAGGCCCACGAATGTGACGCCCATACCCATGATAACAACAAATGCGCTGGAAACTTGCATCGGCGGATACGCTCCTTTTATGTATTCTGGCGCTATTATAGCGCGCAGAATTTGCATATCAACCGTTTGGAAGCCCTCTTAGCATTGGCTTAACGCGAAGAGTTTTTCCCTTAACAGCGTTTTTATTGATGTTCAGTTTCCGCTAAAGATAAAACAGTCAGCACGCCGTCCTTTACGCGGAACTTAACGTCCCAGCCGCCAAAGTTCATGCCGTACACGCGCTCGGGGTCGTTCTGGTACTGCGGGCGCGGGTCCTGCGCGAGCACGCCGAGCAGCGCCTCGCGCCGCCCCTCCGGCAGCTTTTGCAGGAGCTCCGGCGGGCTTTTGACTTCGATCGTCTCTTTCGGCGACGGGGCAAAGCCGCCCAGCGCCTCGGGATGCGCATCGGCATACGGAAGGTAGGGCTTGATGTCATAGATCGGCGTGCCGTCCATCAAATCTGCGCCCGAGACGATCAAAACGTCACCGAAGCCATCCTCATGCTGCACGCTTTCGAGCTTCACGCAGGAAAGTCCGATGGCGTTCGGCCGGAACGGCGAGCGCGTCGCAAAAACGCCCACGCGCTCGTTGCCGCCAAGGCGCGGCGGGCGCACCGTCGGCGACCATGTGTCGCGCACGGCGGCAGAGAACTGCCAGATGAGCCACAGGTGCGAAAAGCCCTCGATGCCGCGCAGCGCGTCGGGATTCCGGTACTCCGGTTCGAAGACGATCTTCGCACGAAGCGCGGGGACGAGCCCGCTCTGGCGCGGGATGCCGAATTTTTCCGGAAAGTCAGAGTGGATTCTGGCAATGACTTTCATTGTATGTTCCATAGAATGCTCCTTTTTTCGCACCTAACAGAGGTGCGTGAGTTTTGCAGCGCCGCGGGCGCTGTATGGGGGTCCCCACCTGCCGTGGGACGCGGGGCAAAGGGGGTATTCTCTTCTCGAAGAGAATACCCCCTTTAAATCCCCCAGAGAAGGACGAGGGGCGCCCCCCTCGTCCCCCTACATTGGCAGTCGGGCGCTTGAATGACTGCACGCGCTGCGCAGTGTGGATGCGGTGTACATGGCTTCGCCATGAATCCCTGCGAATCGTTACCACTATCAACCGCGCCTTACTGTCGTGAGGCGCGAGTGACGGTAGAACGGCGGCAGACTGCGTGCCGAATGCGGCATTGCTTCGCTCGCCGCATTGTGGAGACTGGCGGTAGACGGGAATTAGGCTGTACTTCTATAAGATGGGCAGAGCGGCACCCGCAAGGGGTGTGCCGCATCCGTAAGGCAGCAGAGCCGCCAACGGCTGCGCAACAGCGGATGATAGGAGCACATCAAGTCGTATAGCAACGCCCAACGCGGCAACGCCGCGCGCAGGCACTCTCATTCCGGAGGCGCAAAAGTCATTCGAGCCCGAGACTGCCAATCAAAAGCCTTTCTCTTGGGGTTCCAAAGGGGCCATTCTCTTTTGCGAAAGAGAATGGTCCCTTTGCCCCCGCCGCCCGCAGGCAGCATACCCCCTCGCACTTGTGCGAAGAAAGGGAGCATTCTCTCACGTGAGAGAATGTTCCCCTTCCCGCGTTCCCCACGTCAGGTGGGGGAATTTTCTGAAAAAAATTCTGAAATTACTTCAGCTTCATCGGCGTGAGCTGGAGATAATCGTCCAGCGTGCCGTCATGCAGGCAGCAATCGATGATCTCGCGGCCCAGCGGGTCGAGATCGTCGGAGATGAACTGCTGGAGCTGCTCTTTGAAGAAGTCGGTCAGGATCTTGGCGCCGGCGTCGTAGCCCGCGTTGCCGAGCTTGGACTGCGTCTCGGGGCGCAGGAACGTCTGACGGATGAACTGGCCGTCGAGCTTCATTTCATCGAGCGCGTAGCCGAACAGTGAGCAGCGCGCGGGGACCAGATGCTTTTCGCGCACAAAACCGTTGTGGCGCGCGAGGTATTCGCGCGAGAGCCACTCGCCCATGAATCCAACATGATAAGCGCCGATGTGCTGGTTCGGGATCAGCACGTTCGTCGTCTTAGGCGCAGACATGATCTGCTCGAGCAGCAGATTCGCCTGCGTGACTTTGAGGCCCGTGGCGAACGGCCAGTAGGAGCCGACGCCCTCGGCCTTCAGGCCGCTGCCGGCGTTCGTATCGGCGATGGACGGGTTCTTGAAGCCGCGCGGGGAGACGAGTCTCCACAGCCAGGCAATGGACTGGGGGACGACCTGCAGCATGCCCATGACGCCGTAGTTCGGGTCCTTCGCAGTAGAGGGCGGCATGCGCACACCGAAGCTGCGCACGTCGACCTCGACGGGCTCGGTATCAGGCACGATGTTGTCAACCATCTTGCGCGGCAAGATGACGCGCGGGTTGGAGCAGGGCTTGCCGTTCGACTCGATCACATGCTCCCAGATGAGGCAGGTCGCACCGGGCGTGCCGTCCATGTTGAAGAAGACCAGCGGCTCGCTCGGATGGATACAGATGCGCTCATAAAGCGGGCTGTTACCGTAGGCATTCATGCCGTCCATACGCAGGAACCAGCCGTCCTCGGCATCGAGGATGCGCAGCTTGCCGCTCTCGGGATCCTGGAAGCTCTTGAGCGCGCAGGCCATATCATCGGCAATGGGGTGAATCTTGCAGCTCTCGCCAAGCGTCATGTAATATTTTTCGCCCGTGACCGTATGCGTACCGATGAGCAGGCGGTCGTCCTCTTCGCGGTGGAAGTCCTCGAGCATTTCGCTCTTGCCGCCGCCGGACGCACCCTCGTGCATGAACACGACCTCGCACTCATACGGCGTCTCGACCATGGCCGCGCTTGTGTGGCAGCAGACCCAGCCCTCCTGCTCGCCGATGTCGAGCAGCAGCGAGAAAACGCCCTTCTTGGCGCTGGGGCCGGGATAGAGGTTGTAGGCCCAGACCTCGTGCATCTCCTTGGAGCGGTTGTGCACGACGACCTGCTTGCCGTCAAAGTGCGTGTGTCGGAACGGCGGCGCGACGAAGATGATGGCGCGGGGCTTATAGTGCTCAGGCACATCGACAATGCTCGTAAAGCCCTGCATGTTCGCCAGCGACAGCGCGAAGAACGCGGCATTGAGCGGGCAGATCATCAGGCTCGGATAGCCGTGGCCGCGCGGACCGGCGGAAAACGGCAGCATGATGACCTGCTGCGTGGAGAGCCAGTCGAGCGTCTCCTGGCGGAGCGACGAAAACTCATAGCCGAAGCGGTCCTTGAAACGCGGCTTGTCGGAGGGCAGATCGTCGCCGATGGCCATGCTGTTCGGGTCGCGGCGGCGCATGTAGTCTTCCATGAAGTTGACGACGCAGCCGTTCTTGCAGCGCACGACCTCCGCTTCCTTGACCGTGCCCTTGCCCTCGATGGGGTAGACCACGTCATAGCGGGAGGTATGCGTGGGGCCGTAGGCCATCTCCTCGAGCTCCGCCTTCGTTTCGGCGTAGGCGATGCACTTGCACTTTTTGAGTGCCGCGGTGACCTCGGGGGCTAAATCAAATTTTTCAAAATACTGGTCAAACATGAAAAGATCCCTCCACATCTCATTGGGGTTTGATGATTGTTTATTCGCTGCGGGACTTTTTCATGCCGCATGTCTTCGGGGGAAGAACACTGCTGCGGCATAATAAAAGATTGAGGCAATGCTATCACGATTGATAGAAAAACGCAATAAAACATCCTTGAATGTTTTAGAAAACATGGATGATTTTTCAAAATAGTTAAATAAACAAAAAGAAGACGCTCTGCTGCGCAAAGCGTCTTCGCGGGAAAACCGAAAGGATTTACGAGATCTTTCTGAGAAAATTACCGCCGATGCGCACGCCCTCCTGCACGATGAAAAAGGCGTGGGGATCGAGCTCACGCACAGTCTCCTGCAGCTCCGCGACCTCGAATTTCGAGACGCAGACGCACAGCACGCGCATGTCGCTCTCCGTATATGCGCCCTTGCCCTCCCAGTACGTCACGCCGCGACCAAGGCGCGACATGATGCTGCGCGGGAGCTCGGGGTCTGCGTCCCTTGTGAAGATGAGCACCTGCACATTGATGTTCTGCTGGTGCCCGCGGTCGATGAAGAGCGAGCAGAACACCGTGTAGATGACAGAGTAGATGGCCGTCTGGATGTCGAAGAGCAGTGCGCAGGCGACATAGAGCACGATGTTGAAGCCCAGCGAAAAACGTCCGACGGTGAAGCGGCTGCCGCGCTTCGTGAGGCACAGGCCGACAACGTCGAGCCCGCCGGTCGAGCAGCCGCAGGTCAGAGCCAAGCCGAGGGCAAAGCCGCACAGAATGCCGCCGACGAGGCACGAGGCGAGAGGATCGTCCAAGATCGGCACAGCGGGAGATTGTATCACGCTCAAAAAGAGCGACGACGCGCCCACGCAAATCAGCGTGCGGATCAAAAACGCGCGCCCGAGGTCGCGCCACGCGAGATACAGCACCGGAATATTGATGAGAAAATACAAGATACCGGCGATGTCCACCCCTGCGGGCAGCTCGACAGCCTGCGCGAGCAGTGTTCGGATGATCTGGCTCAGTCCGACCACGCCGCCAGAATAGAGGCCCATCGGTACGACGAAAAGGTTCACGCCCAGCGCGTAGAGGAATGTTGCGAAAACCGCGATCAGGACGCGCGCCCATTTGTTTTGCAGCGCTTTGTGCAGCATAGCTCTTGCCCTCACTTTTCTCCGCACTGACCATTATTCTATGTACCCGTGCGGGTCTTATTCGCTTGTTACTTTTTAATTATAGCCCATAGCGGAGGCACTTGTAAAGCCTTCTCCGCGCGCGGGAGAGCGTGCGCGACACCGTGGACTTGTCCCGCCCGATGGCCGCGGCGATCTCCGTGACGGTCATGTTTTCCTCGTACCGCAGGCGCAGCAGCTCGCGCTGGCGGGCGGTAAGCTCCTCCTCGCGGGCAAGGCGCAGATTGCGCTTGAGGCGCATGAGGTCGCTCTCGTTGTCGCCCGCGTGCGCGGCGATCCAGGCGGTCATATCGCCGTAAACTTCATTGTTGCGCATACTATAAGGTGTACTTTTCATTGCGGTAATAGCCCCTTTCGTAATAGTGCCGCGTCAGCTCGGCCAGCTCGCGCGACTGGCGCTGAAGCTGCTGGAGCTCCAAAATGCGCCGCTTGAGTCGCTCGCGCTCCTCCTTCGTCGGCGCGGCCTTGGCCTGCTCGCGCAGGACCGTGATGCGCATGCGGAAGCGCAGCGCGTCCTCGCGGTAGACAAACGACATCTGATACAGCGTCATAGCGTGCTCGCCTCCCCTAATATGTATTCAAACGACCGGAGCGCTTCGCGCGCAAAGCGCGGAAAGCAGTCCGCGCAGACGGTCACGCCGTTTCGGTACCACAGCGTTTCTCCCGCGTAAATGTCCTGCGCGCAGAGTGAGCAGACCGCGTGCACCGAATCATGGTGTCTTTTTCCTGCGTACAACAAAATTCCTCCTTTTTTCAAATTCCCTGTTGACAAACGAATCGAAGTCTGGTAATATACAACCTGTTCGTTGCTGAGATGCTGGTATAGCTCAGCTGGTAGAGCAGCTGATTTGTAATCAGCAGGTCGGGGGTTCGAATCCGTCTACCAGCTCCACCGACAAGCAAACATTTCAGATGGGGGAATTCCCGAGTGGCCAAAGGGGGCAGACTGTAAATCTGTTGTCAGTGACTTCGGTGGTTCGAATCCACCTTCCCCCACCAAGAACGAGTTGATGAAAGTCAGCTCGTTCTTTTTGTTTTGTAGTGGTTTGGAAAATGTAAGCGATACGCCAGTGGCGTATCAGAGCCGCTCTGCGGCCTGCGTCGAGATCACACTTTCGTCGTTTTACCACAAAAGCAAAAATATCGAGCTGCCCTTAGGCTGGCTCGATATTTTCTTTCTCTCTATTTTTTTCGCGTCCGTCCTTTTCAGGGCGGCGCGTTTTCTTTTTCTGCTGCGGGGATCAGCCGCCGTACCGGTATCGGCGGTGTGCGCCGCGGGCAAACTGAGGAGAACGCTCACCGCGGCAAGCCATCAAGTACAAAGAACTTGTTAGCAAAATCAAGATATCACAATAATCTTGCTATATCAAGAATAAATTTACAAGATTCTTGTTATAATTGATTGACAGATACAAGCTTCTGCGATAGAATACAATCAAATCTTGTCGCAGCCTGCGTTTTCTGGGGGAATTTTGATGAGTTTTGGCAAACAAATGCGTCTGCGGCGTGAGGAGCTTCATCTCTCGCGCGCGGCGCTGGCGGAGGAGCTTGGCGTTTCGCCCTCTGCCATCAGCAACTATGAAAACGGCGTCAGCTCGCCGAAGGAGGAGGTGCTGCTCCGGCTGTTCGATGCGCTTGAGATCGACCCGAACTACCTTTACCGCGATTCGTTCCGCTCAGGCAGCTTCGTCTGCTCGCGCGCGGAGCAGGATTTGATCGAAAAGTGCCGCTCGCTCTCGCCGCTCGAGCGCGAGACGGTGGGCAGCCTCGTCAGCGCCCTGTGCACGATGCACGCGAGACAAGACGGTGCGGGCGCGCCGCGCCGCATCCCGCTCTATCACTCGATCGAGGCGGCGGGCTACGCCGCCCCCGTGCCAGGCGAGGATTTTGACTACATCGTCGACCGCGGCGACGTGCCGCCGGGAGCGGAATTCGCCGTGCGCATCCGCGACGACAGTTTAGAACCCGTGCTGCACGGCGGCAGCGTCGCCTACCTCAATCACGACCCGCTGCATGCGGGCGACGTGGGCATCTTCTGCGTCGGGGGCGACATGCTCTGCAAGCAGTATTACCGCGACCCGCTCGGCGTTTCGTACCTCTTCTCTCTGGGGCGGGACCGCAGCGGCGCGGACATCGTCTGCGGCCCTGAGAGCGGAAAGCGCTTTATCTGCTTCGGACACGTGATCTTAGATCATCGTGTGCCGCTGCCAGGCATAGGCCTATGAGCGGGAAAAAGGCGCATTTTGCGTGGAAAAGACTTGAATCGTTCACAAATTCTGCTTATAATATAGGTTTGGAAATCAATAAAAAAGAAGGAAGCGTATTTCTTATGACGAAAATTGACATTTTCTCCGGCTTTCTGGGCGCCGGCAAGACCACGCTCATCAAAAAGCTGATCGCGGAAGCCTACAGCGGCGAAAAGCTCGTGCTGATCGAGAACGAATTCGGCGAGATCAACATCGACGGCGGCTTTCTCAAGGAGTCCGGCATCGAGATCTCCGAGATGTCCGCGGGCTGCATCTGCTGCTCCCTCGTCGGTGACTTCAACAAGGCGCTCAAAGAGGTCGTGGCGCAGTTCCACCCCGACCGCATCCTCATTGAGCCGAGCGGCGTCGGCAAGCTCTCTGACGTCATCGTCGCCGTCGAGCGCACCGTCGACGAGTGCCCGGGTGAGCTCAAGCTCAACAGCTATGTCACCGTGGCCGACGCCAGCAAGGTCAAGGTCTATATGAAGAACTTCGGCGAGTTCTACAACAACCAGATCGAGGCCGCCGGCACGATCATTCTTTCCCGCACGCAGAAGCTCTCGCAGGAAAAGCTCGAGGCTGCCGCCGCGATTCTGCGCGAAAAGAACCCCGACGCCGCCATCCTGACGACTCCGTGGGACGAGCTGGACGGCAAGACCATCCTCTCTGCCATCGAAAGGGTGTCGCTCAGCGACGAGCTTCTTGAAAAGATGCGCCGCGAGCACGAGATCGAAGAGGCCGAGCACGAGCATGAGCATCACCATCATCACGATGAGCATGACGAGCACGACCATGAACACGAGCACCATCATGACCACGATGAGGATGAGCATGACCACGAGCACGAGCATCATCACGACCATGACCATGACGAGCACGACGAGCACGAGCATCATCACCACCATCACCACGACGGCGAGGAGTGCGACGATCCCGAGTGCGAGTGCCACCATCACCATCATCACCACGCCGACGACGTCTTCTCCTCCTGGGGCAAGGAGACGCCGAAGAAGTTCAGCAAGGAAGCTCTTGAGGACATGCTCCACAAGCTGGACAGCGGCGACTACGGCCACATCCTGCGTGCCAAGGGCATCGTGAACGGCGAGGACGGCTGGCTCGAATTCGACTACGTGCCCGAAGAGCATGAGGTCCGCGCGGGCCATCCCGACTACACGGGCCGTCTGTGCGTTATCGGCGCGGAGCTCAAGGAAGACGGCCTTGCAGAACTGTTTGGAGTGTAAGGCATGGATATTCCTGTTTATCTGGTCGCCGGATTTCTCGATTCCGGCAAAACGAGCTTTATCAACGGCATTTTGGAGGACGGCTTTGCCCGCGAGGACAAGACGCTTCTCATTTGCTGCGAAGAGGGCGACGAAGAATACGAGAAGAAGGCACTCGACAACGTCACCGTCGTCACGGTGGACGACGAAGAGGAACTGACGCTCGCCTTCTGCAAGGAGCTCGAAAAGAAACACCACCCCAAGCAGGTGCTCATCGAGTACAACGGCATGTGGCAGATGGAAAAGCTCTATCGCGAGGTGCTGCCCGCCAACTGGGTGCTCTATCAGATCATGACGTTCGTGCAGGCGCCGACGTTCGAGCTGTTCGTCAAGAACATGGGGCAGCTCATGATGGAAAAGATCACGAACGCGGACATGATCGTCTTCAACCGCTGCGACGACAAGCTCAAAGAGAGCCTGCGCGCGCGCAATCTGCGCATGGTCAACCGCCGCGCGGACATCTACCTTGAGGACAACGACGGCAACAGCGAGGATTACCTGACCGGCGACGAGTGCCCGTTCGACATGACGCCCGACCTCATCGACATTCCCGACGACGACTACGGCGTGTGGTACGTCGACGCGATGGACCATCCCGACCGCTGGGATGGCAAAAAGGTCCACATGAAGCTCATCATGTGCCACTCGAAGAAGTTCCCGGGCATCCACTGCCCCGGCCGCTTCGTGATGACCTGCTGCGAAAACGACATCCAGTTCGTCGGCATCGTCGCCAAGGGCGACAGCCTGAAGGCCTACAAGAATCGCGACTGGGTCGATATCACTGCCACGGTCAAAAAGGAGCACCTCGACGCCTATGAGGGCGAGGGCCCCGTGCTGTACGTCGAGCGCATCACCACCACGTCGAAGCCCGCGCAGGAAGTCGTGTCGTTCTGACGACGCGATTTGCGGAGGTAAGGTGAATCAGCAGCGCGCGCAGCGCTGCGGAGTTTTCTCCTGCTAACCCGCAGGCGGGAGCGAATAAAGGGGACATTCTCTTCTCGAAGAGAATGTCCCCTTTTGAATCCCAAGGGAAGGATGAGGGGGGAACCCCCTCGCCCCCCGGCATTGCGGTTTTGAGGCTTGAAGAGCTGCTCAGCCTGCGGAATCGGGTACCTGCCGGGTGATGGTTCTAAACGATTTGACTTTTTTCTATCTTCGCTGTCGCTCCCTGATCTGAATGCAGTCTTGGTAGAATCCCCTGCCGTCGCTAGATTTTGCCAACCTTGCTGTCCCCCCAAAGCGGCATCGCTGCGCTCGCCGCACTTTTAAGTTATCGTATATTTTTTACGATAGCCATGTGGTCATATCCGCGGCGCGCCGCTCGTGCTGTGCACCTTACCGACGCCGAGCTTTGCGCGCAGCGGCGGTAAGTCGATGCCGAGCATCAGCTTGACGAGCCAGGCAAAAAACAGTAGCACTAAAATCGGAATCAGGCACGACGTGACGAGCATGACGGCGAGGGCCTCGATAAAGCGGTTCAGGACGGTTTTGAGCTGCCCGACCGCGGCGGTCGCCGCTCCGGTGATTCCCTCAGTCACCTTGGAAAAGAGGCCGGAAAGGCCGCTTTTTTCGCTCTCGTCCGCCTCGCCCGAGGTGGCGGACTGGATATCCTCGGTCGTCTGCTCGGCGTTTGCGATGGTCTCTTCGATTGAGGCGCGGTATGTGTCCTCGATCATGCTCGAAACCTTGACGCCCGCCGGAATGGCAAACGCGATGGCGAGCGCGAATAGCAGCACGTGCCATGCGAGCTTCCCCAGCGCGGCACGCAGCTTTTTGGAAAAGAGCGCAGCGATGCCAAGCGCGCAGGCTGCGGGGATCAGGATCGTGAACGACACGTAGGATGTGATCGTCAGCAGATACTTTTCCAAAAAGATGGCGCAGAGCACGATGAGGAAATAGCCGCTCAGGTCGGCGAGCTTTTCGGCGATGGGCGTCGCGGTGTCGCCCGGCAGGAGCGTGATGGCTGCGCTCGCGGCGGTGGACGCCGCTGTCAGCTCGAGCACCGTCTCCTGCTTTTCCGCGAGCGCGTCGATGGACGCTTGATGGTACGCGGGGTCGGACGCTCTCTTCCCTACCGCGAAGATGGAAAGGAGCGCCGCCAAAACGAGAAGCGCCGCGAGCGCGGCCTTCTTAGTTGTCACTGAATGCATAGTCGCCTCCAAAAAACGGGATGGCTCTATCATACCGAAACGGCGGAAGATGTCAAGAAAGCGCGGTTGCGGTCGCATCGCCGCGCGCGGTTTCAGTCCTCTCCATCACGTCGAAAACATAGAGAAGCGGTATGAAAATGCTAACATTCCGCTAATTTCTTTCGAATTTTTTCAAATTTTACATACCTTTTTCGAATTCTGTCTTGTCACCTGCCTTGTTTTTACGGAAAGTTCGTGATAGAATACAGATACGACAGGATCGGCGGATCTTTTTTCATTGATTCTGTCAAAACGGAAGTTTTTTCTTCCCCGTTTCCGGCGCGAAAGCGCCTGTACTGATCTGACAAGCAAATCAAGCAATGTTTGGCAAACCTGCTGAAAAGCAGGGACGCAAAGCCAGAGGGGTCTAAGGCCGCCGTGTGTGGTTATGACAGCCGGTTGCAAATCATTCGGAAGGGCAGCGCCCTTCCTGCACCGCCCGGCCCTCTCTGAAAGCAAGGTACAGGCGGGAAACCTTTTTTGCCGAAAAGAGGGGGAATGAACATGCGGCAAACATTTTATGAGTTCTGCATGCTGCACGAAAGGACAAACTTACTGAAAGAATGGGACGAATCGCGCAATTTTCCTCTCACGCCGGACACCGTTTCCTACGGCAGCAAGAAAAAAGTCTGGTGGACGTGTGAAAACGGCCATTCGTGGCAGACGACGGTGCATGTGCGCTCCGAGGGGAGCGGCTGTCCGTACTGCACGGGGCGAAAGGTCCTGCCGGGTTTCAACGATCTTGGCACACTCTATCCCGACGTGGCCGCGCAGTGGGACCGCGAGAAAAACGGCTCGCTCTCGCCGCGCGACGTCTCCACGGGCTCGAAGATCCGCATCTGGTGACGCTGTCCAGAGGGGCACTCGTGGCAGTCGCCCGTCGCCTCGCGCACGGCGTGGGGGCACGGATGCCCCGTGTGCGCGGGCAAGACGATCGTCACGGGTGAAAATGACCTCGCCCACCTCCAGCCCGAGATTGCCGCACAGTGGGACAAGCGCAAAAACGGGCGATTGAAGCCCAGCGATGTCGCCGTCAGTTCCAACCGTCCCGCTTGGTGGCGCTGCGAGCTGGGGCATTCCTACCGCGCCACAGTCTCGTCGCGCACGCAGCGCAAGACCGGATGTCCCTACTGCGCGGGACGCAAGGTGCTCAAAGGCTTCAATGATCTCAAGACGCTCTGCCCCGACATTGCTTCGCAGTGGCATCCGTCGCTCAACGGCGCGCTGACGCCGGAGATGGTCACGCCCGGCAGCAACAAAAAGGTCTGGTGGCAGTGCTCCATGGGACACGTGTGGAAATCCGTCATCTATCCGCGCACCGGCGCGCAGCAGTGCGGCTGCCCCGTCTGCGCCGGAAAGGTGAGCACAACACACGCGCGGCGTTACGCCCAGCTCGACGAAATTCGCACCTTTACCGAGCTGTGACAGGACCAATTCTATAAAAACGATCAAGGCTGCGGAAAGCGATGTGCTTTCCGCGGCCTTACTTTTTGCCTGATTTGGACGCACTGTCAGCACTATGTTTAGCGCTGACGCGTTTTCTTTCCCGCTTTCGCCAAAAAGCAGCGCCCCTCTCTATTGCGGCGAGGGACGGTACAATCTGTTCAATGAGTCAACTTGTTGCCGCAGGCAAAACAAATGATTGTTACATGTGGACACTTGCGCCTGATTTTTCCCTGTGCTATAATGCAGTTACTTTAATCGGATAAATTACCTGTAAAGGAGAATCATCATGGATTATATGGCTCTTTCCGCTGCCGAGTGGCAGCAGGAATACGACAAGGTGTCCGCCGAATACGAGAGCTGGAAGGCCAAGGGCCTCAAGCTCAACATGGCACGCGGCAAGCCGAGCAAGCAGCAGCTCGACCTTGTCAGCGGCATCCTGACCGCGCTGACCAGCGCCGAGGAGTGCGTGGACAGCGGCGTGGACGCCCGCAACTACGGCGAGCTCAAGGGTCTTGAGAGCGCGCGTAAGCTGTTCGCCGATATCCTCGGCTGCAAGACCTCTCAGGTCTTCGCCGGCGGCAATTCGAGCCTCCAGCTCATGTACGACACGGTCTCCAAGGCCTACACCCACGGCCTGCTGCACAGCGAAAAGCCGTGGTGCAAGGAAGAGAGCGTCAAATGGCTCTGCCCCGCGCCGGGCTATGACCGCCACTTCAAGGTGACCGAGAGCTTCGGCTTTGAGCTCATCACCATCCCGATGACCGAAAACGGCCCCGACATGGACATTGTCGAAAACCTCATCAAGGACCCGAGCGTCAAGGGCATGTGGAACGTGCCGAAGTACTCGAACCCCGACGGCATCATCTACTCCGACGAGACCATCGAGCGCATTGCGAAGATGAAGCCCGCGGCTCCCGACTTCCTGCTCATGTGGGACAACGCCTACTGCATCCACGAGTTTGACGGCGAGTTCGTCCCGTTCAAGGATATTCTGAGCGAGTGCGAGAAGTACGGCAACGCCGACATGGTCTTCGAGTTCGCTTCCACGAGCAAGGTGACGCTCCCCGGCGCGGGCATTGCGTGCTTTGCGTGCAGCGAAGCCAACATGGAGTACATGACCAAGCTCATCGGCATTCAGGCCATCAGCTTCGACAAGATGAACCAGCTGCGTCACGTCAAGTATCTCCAGAACAAAGAACACACCCTCGCGCTGATGAAAGAGCACGCCAAGATCATGAAGCCGAAGTTCGACATGGTCGTCGAAACGCTCGAGCGTGAGATCAAGCCGCTCGGCATTGCGAGCTGGCACACGCCCAAGGGCGGCTATTTCGTCTCCGTAAACACGGCCCCTGGCCTTGCCAAGCGCACGCTGGCGCTGGCCAAGGAGGCGGGCGTCGTGATGACGAGCGCGGGCGCGACCTATCCGTACGGACACGACCCTCTTGACAGCAACATCCGCGTCGCCCCATCGCTGCCCCCTGTCGAGGAGCTTGAACAGGCGATGGCCGTCTTCTGCTGCTGCCTCAAGCTTGCCGCGCTGGAGAAGAGCAAGAAGTAAGTCATATCTGCATCAAAAAAGCGGACCGCAGTGCGGTCCGCTTTTTCTCATTTCGATTCACTTTTCCGCTTTCTTCTCTTCCCGCTTCAAGCGCCATACGGCGAGTGAACGCACCAGAAGAACATTGATGAGCGCAAGGCGCGCGTAGCTGTAGACGACATTCAGAAGGAAGTACGGCGAAATGTTGCTGTAATTGCCGAGATCGTCGAGCAGCAGCGGCATAACGCCGTAGCTCATCAGAAGCGGCAGCGCGACAAGCGCGGCAAGCCAGCCGGCAGCGAGCCATTTGAGTTCCTTTTTTGTCGCGGACAGCTTCATTTTTCGGTAAGCGAGCACCGTCCAGACGGTCATCAGGACCATGGCGGCGAACTGCACCCATGCGATCGCAAGGCGCATATAGTTCATCTGCGGCGTCCAGAGGTGCGTCATGAAGATGGTCGTCCACGAGAGGCCGGTCGCAAAGCGGAGGTAGAGATCAATACAGAGATAGGCCGCCCAGCCGCACCACAGGCCCGTGCGATGCTTCACCGTAAAGCAGATGATGCCGCAGAGGAAAAACGGCAGTCCGTAAATCAGCCCCGCCAGCAGATCGCCGGCGAGTATCAGGCAGGTGAGCAGAAGAACCGCGCCGATACACATTAAAATCGTACCCGCAATGGTGTGACGCTTTTCCTGCTCGGACGAAGTCTGCGGCGTGAAAGAGGCTGGTACTGCCTGTGCCGCGGGCGCGGCTGTTTCCGCCTTCGGCGCGTCCTCGCCGCGCACCAGCTCGTCAAGCGTCACACCGAAGAGCTCGGAGAGCTTTAATAGCTTGTCAAGTTCGGGGATGGAGGCGTCGGTCTCCCATTTGGATACGCTCTGGCGCGAGATGTCCAGCGCGTCGGCAAGGTCGCCCTGCGACCAGTTTTTCTGTGTGCGCAGGCGCACGATGTTCTCTCCAAGTGTCATGTGATGGGGTTCTCCTTTGCAGATTTTCTGCGTTCAGCTTACCAAAAGGCGCGCAAAAAGTCCACCAAGCGGGGTTGAAAAGTTAGCAACCAGCGGTTGCAGCTCAAAAAAGAGGCCATAAATGGCCTCTTTTTTGAAAAAGTTTCGCTGCGCTTTGTGCCTTGCCACCCGTAGGGAGGCTGTGACACACGCTTCGCGCAAAGTATTTTTTGTCACGCGCAGGTCGCGACAAAAAATAATCAAAACCATTTTGCGCCCGCGGGCGCGAAAAAATTGAGATCGTTTTTTCTGACGACATGCGCGTCAGAAAAAACTCCTCTCGCTCCGCAAACGTGCGCGCCTGCGGTGCGTGCGCTGCCGCGGAGCGCGATCCTTTTCAAAAACAAAGAGCGCCTTTCGGCGCTCTTTGTTTTTGATTAAAATTCGTAGTCTACGGCCACGCGGTCGGCGCGGATGGACTTGCAGATATCGCTCACGGCGACGTGGCGGGGATCGACCTTGTAGGCGTTCAGGTCATCCATCGTCTCAAACTCGGAAACGAGCACGGCGTCGTAGTTGTCCTTGCCGATATTCTTTGCGACTTCGCACTTTTTGAGCTGCGGGATCACGCCGTCGAGCGCGGCGAGCTTCGTCAGAAACTCGTTGGCCTTTTCCTCGGTGCCCTCGCGGAACTTCCACATTACGATATGACGGATCATAGGTATCTTCTCCTTTTTATCTTGCGTTGTAGACCTCGATGGCCTTTTTGAGGATATCCATGGCACGCTCGAGCTTGTCGCTTTCGATGACGTAAGCCATGCGGACCTCGTTTTTGCCCTTGCCGGGCGTTGCATACATCGATGCGCCGGGTGCAAACATCACCGTCTCGCCCGCGTCGTCAAACTCCTCGAGCAGCCACTGCTGGAACTTGTCGGCGTCGTCCACCGGCAGCGCCGCCATCACATAGAACGCGCCGCCCGGCACGTCGAACACCACGCCGGGGATCTCGCCGAGCTTGCGGCAGAGCGTGTCGCGGCGCTTCTTATACTCGTCGCGCACGGCGGCAAAATACTCGGGGCCGACGGTGTAGAGCGCGGCAGACGCGATCTGGTCGAGCGTCGCGACCGAAAGTCTTGCTTGGCAGTATTTCATCGCGTGGTTCATGAACTCCTTATTCTTGGAGATCAGGCAGCCGATACGCGCGCCGCAGGCGGAAAAGCGCTTGGAGACCGTGTCGATGACGATGATGTTGTCACCCGCCCTGTCGGCAAACTCGCCAAACGACTGGAGCTTCTCCCCGCCGTAGACGAATTCGCGGTACGCCTCGTCGCCGATGAGGAACAGATCATGCTTCTGTGCGACATCGACGAGCATCTCCATCTCCTCGTGGCTCAGCACAACGCCGGTCGGGTTGCCGGGGTTCGTGACCATGATGGCGCGCGTGCGCTCGTTGATGAGTGACTCAATCTTCTCGCGCTCAGCGTAGCGATACCCCTCCTCCGGGCAGGTCGGGATCGGGCGAATCGATGCACCGCAGGTGCGGGTCATCGTGTTGTAGTTGGGGTAGAACGGCTCGGGAATGAGAATTTCGTCGCCGTCGTCGAGAATGCACTGCAGCGCGATCTGAAGCGCTTCGCTGCCGCCGACGGTGACGTAGATCTCGCTCTTGTCGAAGTGCATGTCGAGCTTGTCGTAGTAGTTCTGGATCGCGTCGATCAGCTCGGGGATGCCGGGCGAGGGCGCGTAGGCCAGCACCGGCTGCTCGAAGTGACGGACCGCCTCGAAAAACGCGGGAGGAGTCTGTACGTCGGGCTGGCCGATGTTGAGGTGATAGATGTTGATGCCGCGTGCCTTCGCCGCCACTGCGTACGGGTGGAACTTGCGCATCGGAGACAGGCCGCATTTTTCAACTTTGCTGGAAAATTTCATGTTGTGCTCCTCCTTTTTTATTATGATGACCGCCGGTCATCCGCCGGTCATATTCAATACACGTATGATATCAGTCCAATGCTGGTTATATAGTATAACGGCTGCACTTTTCAAAGACAACTGAAATTTTGCCGGTAAACTGCATAAAATATCACGGGCAGAAATTGTCAACACTCACAGCTTTTCCGAGTCGCTCTCGCCATATATGGTGATACCGTGTGCCTTGAGCGCCTCCGCTGTCACGCCGTCGCCCGCGATCAGGCGGCGGGAAAAAGTTCCGTCGTAAATCTGCCCGCAGCCGCAGCTCGGGCTCTTTTCCTTGAGCACGGCAGCCTCGCAGCCGTTTTGCTGGCACAGCGCGAGAGCTGCCTCCGCACCGCGGCGGTACGCTTCTGTCACATCGCGGCCACCCGCTGTGACGACACGCTCGCCCCGCCGTTCGCTGGGCACACGCGGCGTCGGGAGACCGCCGAGCTGTTCGGGGCAGACAGGAACAATTTCATATTTTCCCACCAACGCCTGCACGCGCGCGTCCGCTTTACTTTTTCCGTCGTAGCGGCAGGGCGTGCCGAGAAGACAGGCCGACACGAGCAGCTTATCCATGCCGCACCTCCAACGCTTTCCCGTTGAGCTTCGCCTCCGCGAGCGTTTCGCCCTCGTAACGCAGCTTGAGCGAGAAAAACGGTACGTTTTCGTCGAGCAGGCGCAAAAAGATCTTGTCGCCCTCCCACGCGGGCAGCGCCAGCAGATCTTTCTTTTTGATCCACGCAAGCTCGCCCTCATCGCAGTCCTTGAGCGTTCCCTCAAAGCCGTCGGCAGTGAAAAGGTGCATGTACTCGCTCTCCCACTTGTCCGACACGAATGTCACGATGCCGCGATAGCGGTAAGAGGTCAGGGCGAGGCCGGTCTCCTCCTTCGTTTCGCGCAGAGCGCACTCCTCCGGGCTCTCGCCCTCTTCAAACTTGCCGCCGATGCCGATCCACTTGTCGCGATTGCAGTCGTTCTCCTTTTTCGTGCGGTGCAGCATCAGGTATTCGCCGCCGCATTCGATATAAATGAGCGTCGTGTTCACGGCGCGATAGATGCTACTGCTCATGATACTCCCTCCCCAAAGGGTCTTTTTGTCAGTATAAAAGATGGCGGCAAAAATTGCAAGTGAAGGCGCCGTTCAGAAAATCGCGCATTTTTCGAATTTGTGCTTGACTTTGCTGTGATTTTTGGTATAATCATTTTTGCTGTTGAGCGCACCGATACGCAGCAGTATCGAAGCGGTCATAACGAGCACGACTGGAAATCGTGTGTACGTCAAAAGCGTACCGAGAGTTCGAATCTCTCCTGCTGCGCCAAAAAGAACACCACCCAACAGGGTGGTGTTCTTTTTTGTATCCAGAGATTCGAACAGGGCATGAGCGAAGCGAAAAAACGCCCCAGTGGGGCGTTTAGTGCCCGCCTACACCGTCGTGGCATCACGATCGACGCGACTTGTCCAGTCCCGTCGATCGTGCCACTTCCTCGAAAGCGGCTCACTTTCTCTGCCACTGGCAGCGTTTCGCCGCTTTCCGTGTCGCGGTGTGGTAACACCGCGAGCGAATCTCTCCTGCTGCGCCAAATAAAACCACCATCTTTCGATGGTGGTTTTATTTTTTACTCAGCGCTCTCAGTGAACTGGGCTTTTCTCCCTTTACTCCCCCAGCATCTCTCCTGCGGCGAGGACGGCGTTGCGGACGCACTGCGCGCATGGACAGAGGGCCTTGCCGGTCTCCACGCCCTTTAAGTCCTTGCAGATCGTCGCGCCGCTCTTTTCCTGAAAGCTCGTAAGGATGCTGCGGGCCGTGCGCGGCGTGCCCTTGCCGTCCGTCACGCTGCCCGCGGCCATCACCGCGCCGATCAGCGCGCCGCAGGTGGCCTGCATGCAGCCCATGCCCGCGCCGTAACCCGCGCCGAGCTTCATCAACGTATCGTGGTTGACTGGAATTTTATCCTCCCACGCGCACAGCACCGACTGGGTGCAGTTGCCCTTTCCCGCGGCAAATGTTTCCACCGCCAGCTCGGCGCGCTCTTCAATCGTCATTGTTTCTATCTCCTTTGCTTTTTGATCCATTCCGACTTGCCGGTCGTTCCCCCTATCGTACTCACAACGGCGCGCGAAGTCAACCGCCGCGCGTGCTGGATTTTTGCCCGCAGCCGTGCTATGATGGAGAAAATCACCACAGGAGGATTCCCAATGAAGAAACAACTGACCGCATGGCTGCTCGCGCTCGTGATGCTCTTCTCGCTCGTCGGCTGCGGCGCGGGTGCGCCGGTGCAGGACGAAACCAACTTGCCGCAGCAGGAGCAGCAGGATGCGCAGAACGCACCGTCCGAAGACGCCGATACGCTAAGCGACGACGATGCATCCGCCCCTCAGATCGACGAGGACGGTGCCTACACAACCAAGGACGACGTCGCGCTCTATATCCACACCTACGGACATTTACCGGACAACTTCATCACCAAGAAAGATGCCCAGGCCCTCGGCTGGCCGGGCGGATCGCTCGAGCCCTACGCGCCGGGCAAGTGCATTGGCGGCAGCCGGTTCGGCAACTACGAAGGTCTCTTGCCCGAGGCGGACGGACGCACCTACACCGAATGCGACATCGACACGCTGGGCGCGGATTCGCGCGGGGGCAAACGCATCGTCTTCTCAAACGACGGCCTCATTTACTACACCGAAGACCACTACGAGACCTTTGAACTGCTGTACGGAGAGGAGTGACGGCCATGCGCTTTGTATTAGATGTCTCCGCCTGCGAGACCGCTGAAGACCTGCACCGCGCGCTCGCGGAGGGTCTTCACTTTCCCGCGTGGTACGGCGGCAATCTCGACGCCCTGCACGACTGCCTGACGGACCTGAATGAGCCGACGGAGCTGATCGTCCGCGGCACTTCGGCGCTTGACGAGCTGCTCGGTCGCCGCGCCAACGCCTTCCGCCGCGTGCTCAATGACAGCGCAGAGGAGAATCCGAATCTCACCATGCGGTTTGAAGAAGCGGTCCAGGACAGCATAAACTGAATTGAAAAAGAGGACGATAAGCGTCCTCTTTTTTGATTCAGTGGAGAATTTACAAAAACTTCTCCCATTTCCGCCGCTTTCCATGGTATGATGAAAATAACCGATTATTCCTGATAGAAAGAGGAGACCGCCATGTCACAGGTGACCAAACGCGCGCTCGAGGCGTCGCTCAAAAATCTGCTGCTGCAAAAGCCCCTGAGCAAGATCACCATCAGCGATATCACGGAGGACTGCGGCATCAACCGCATGACGTTTTACTACCACTTCAAGGACATTTACGACCTTGTCGAATGGTCGTGTCAGGAGGACGCCAGCAAGGCGCTCGCAGGCAACAAGACCTATGAGACGTGGCAGCAGGGCTTTTTGCAGCTCTTTAAGGCCGTGCAGGACAACAAGCCCTTCATTATGAATGTCTACCACTCCTTCAGCCGCGAGCAGGTGGAAAATTACCTCTACAAGGTCACCTACGATCTGCTCGAGGGCGTGGTCGAGGAGCAGGCGCAGGGCATGAGCGTGCGTGACGAGGACAAGGCCTTCATCGCGACGGTCTACAAGTACGCTTTCGTTGGTTTGATGCTCGACTGGATCAAAAACGACATGAAGGGCGACCCGCAGCAGCTTGTCGACCGGCTTGAGCTCGTCATCCACGGCAATGTCCGTGCCGCGCTCGAGCGGCTGCGCATCGATAAGGCGTGACGGTTTCCCTGCTTTCATCAAAAGCGGCAGAATGATAAAAATTTTTACAGCTTTTCGGGCGGTGATAAGTTTCTTATCATCGCCCGATTTCTGCTGATTGTTCTTTTCGCAAAACCGCGGTATGCTTTCACCATCGAAAGGAAAACATACCGTTGATTCCCAAGGTTGAATGTGTTTCGTGGATCAGCGGTTTCACAGACAGTTTGAAAGGAGAAATGATTTATGTATTATTCCAGCGGTAACTATGAAGCGTTCGCCCGTCCTAAGAAGCCCGAAGGCGTGGACAACAAGTCCGCCTATATCGTCGGCAGCGGCCTCGCCGCGCTGACTGCCGCCTGCTACCTCGTGCGTGACGGCCAGATGAAGGGTGAGCACGTGCACGTGCTCGAAAAGGGTGATCTGCCCGGCGGCGCGTGCGACGGCTACAAGTTCGAAAACCTCGGCTACGTGATGCGCGGTGGCCGCGAGATGGACAACCATTTCGAGGTCATGTGGGACCTGTTCCGCTCCATCCCCTCCATCGAGACGGAGGGCGTGAGCGTGCTCGACGAGTACTACTGGCTCAACAAGGAAGACCCCAACTATTCCCTCTGCCGCGCGACCGTCAACCGCGGTCAGGACGCGCACACCGACGGCAAGTTCGACATCTCCGACAAGGGCGCGATGGAGATCATGAAGCTCTTCTTCACCCCCAACGAGCAGCTGCAGGACAAGAAGATCACCGACTTCTTCGATGACGAGGTCCTGAATTCCAATTTCTGGCTCTATTGGCGCACGATGTTCGCCTTTGAAAACTGGCACAGCGCGCTCGAGATGAAGCTCTATATCCAGCGATATATCCACCACATCGGTGGCCTGCCCGACTTCACAGCGCTGCGCTTCACGAAGTATAACCAGTACGAGTCCATGATCCTCCCGATGGTCAAGTACCTTGAGAGCCACAACGTTCAGTTCCACTACGGCGTGCAGGTCGCAAATGTCGAATTCGACTGCTCTGACCCCAAGCACAAGCTGGCTAAGCGCATCGACGTGATCCGTGAGGGCAAGAAGGAGGCCATCGACCTCACCGAGAACGACCTCGTTTTCATCACCAACGGCGGCTGCGTCGAGAATTCCTCCATGGGCAGCCAGAACACCCCCGCCCAGTTCAACACCGAGCTCAAAGAGGGCGGCGGCTGGGATATGTGGCGCAAGATCGCCGCGCAGGACCCGTCCTTCGGTCATCCCGACAAGTTCTGCCATGACCCCGAGCAGACCAACTGGATGAGCGCGACCGTCGAGACCCTCGACCAGAAGATCATCCCCTATATCAAGAACATCTGCAAGCGCGACCCGTTCACCGGCCACGTCGTCACCGGCGGCATCGTCACCGTGAAGGATTCCTCCTGGCTGATGAGCTGGACCATCAACCGCCAGCCGCAGTTCCGCACGCAGCCCAAGGACCACTGCCTCGTCTGGGTCTACTCCCTCTTCACCGACAAGCCGGGCGATTATATCAAAAAGCCCATGCGCGAGTGCACCGGCAAGGAGATCTGCATGGAGTGGCTGTACCACATCGGCGTGCCCGAGGACCAGATCGAAGAGCTCGCGACGAACAGTGCCAACACCGTGCCCGTCATGATGCCGTATATCGACGCGTTCTTCATGCCGCGCGCCTATGGCGACCGCCCGAACGTCGTGCCCGAGGGCAGCGTCAACTTCGCCTTCCTCGGTCAGTTTGCCGAGACCCCGCGCGACACGATCTTCACCACCGAGTATTCCATGCGCACCGGCATGGAGGCCGTCTATACGCTGCTGAACGTCGACCGCGGCGTGCCTGAGGTCTGGGGCAGCGTGTATGATGTGCGCGATCTGCTCAACGCCACCGTCAAGCTGCGCGACGGCAAGAAGGCCACCGACATGGACATGGGTTTCATGGAAAAGATGGCCGTCAAGAAGGCCCTCGGCAAGATCGAAGGCACCGACATCGAAAAGCTCCTCAAGGAGTACGGCGTCATCTAAGGATAAAAACAAGCAGGATGGCAAGGAAATAATGAGAAAGGGCGGGAGCTAAAGCTCCCGCCCTTTCTTTGCGCTCTCGCGTCTATTTCACCGGTGCATTAAGTCGCTCAGCGCGCCGTCCACGGCGGTACCCATCTGCTGCATGGTGCGGCCCACGCAGGTCTTCATGGCTTTGCGCTTTTCTGCGACGGTCATGCCGATGATCGCGCCGGCGGCCATGCCGGCAGCCATACCGCGCCAGAATGCGGTATCACACATATCGATCACTCCTTTGCTCACGCGCTTAGTCTGTCCACACAAGATCGCGTCATACGCGGCAATTTTTGCCGCAAATCGCCCTTGCTGAATGCCTCTTTTCGGCCTATAATGAAAATGAGAAAAAGTAAGCATGAAGGAGAACCATATGACCACGATTTATCTCATCCGCCACGCCGAGGCAGAAGGCAACCTCTATCGCCGCGCGCACGGCTGGTACAACAGCATCATCACCGACCGCGGCTACCGCCAGATCGCCGCGCTCGCAAAGCGCTTTGCCGATACAAAATTCGACGCCGTTTACTCAAGCGACCGCTTCCGCACGATGATCACGGCGCTTGCCATCTATAAAACGCACGGCCTGCCGCTGCGCACTGTCCGTGCCCTGCGCGAGATCGACGTCGGCTATTGGGAGGATACGCCCTGGGCCGAGCTTGAGCGCACCGATCCCGAGCAGCTCGCCTATTTCAGCAACGATTCGCAGAAATGGCACGTCGACGGCTGCGAGAGCTTTGCCGAGGTCCGCGACCGCATGCGCAAGGTCCTCACCGATATCGCCAAGGCGCATCCCAACGAGACCGTCGCCGTTTTCTCCCACGGCATGGCAATGCGCATCATTGTCGGCACACTTCAGGGCATGACGCTGCACGAGATCGACAGGACCGGCCACGCGGAAAATACTGCCGTCGCCAAGCTCGAATACGAAAACGGGAGTTTTAATGTCGTCTTCCGCGACGACGCGTCCCACCTCGGCGATGACATCGCCACCATCCGCAAGCAGCCGTGGGTCAACGACCCGAAGGGCTTTGAGGGCGGCATCTACTACCGCTCCTCGGGCGAAAGCGGACACTTCGACGTGATGCACGGCGGCGATGTCATCGGCGCGGTCAGCGTTGTCTCCTGCCGCAGCGGTGTGGGCACGATCGGCGAATTCTGGCTCGAAGAGGACGCGCAGAAGCGCGACCTCGGCGAAAAGCTCGTCGGTCAGGCACTCTCTTACGCGCGCTCGCATGGCTGCTCCATCCTCTCGACCGGCCGCATCGCTAAGAGCAATTTGGTCGGCCTCCACTGCGCGGAAAAGTGGGGCTTCCACCCCGTCTGCGAGGATGCGGAAAGCGTCACTTTTGAGAAGAATTATGAATACGATGAGGAATCCTGCTGGAAGAGATTGCAGGAAGTTATCGAACAATGAAGAAAAAAAAGATCGAAAAGGCTTTTCTGCCGGTCTCGAAGGACGAGATGGTCGAGCGCGGCTGGTACTACTATGATTTCCTTGTTGTCACGGCGGACGCGTATATCGACCATCCGAGCTTCGGCACAGCGATCATCGCGCGTGTTCTGGAGGCCGAGGGCTACCGCGTGGCCGTGCTCGCCCAGCCGGACTGGCACAGCGCGGACGCTTTCCGCGCGATGGGCCGTCCGCGCTACGGCGTGATGATCGGCGGCGGCAACATCGACTCGATGGTCGCGCACTACACGGCGGCGAAAAAGCGCCGCACGCAGGACCTCTACTCCCCCGGCAACCGGATGGGCCTGCGGCCCGACCGCCCGACCATCGTGTACGCCAACCGCTGCCGCGAGGCCTTCGGCAATATCCCCATCGTCGTCGGCGGACTGGAGGCAAGCCTGCGCCGCTTTGCGCACTACGACTACTGGGATGACAAGGTCCGCCGCGCGCTCATTTTCGACGCACAGGCAGACCTGCTCGTCTACGGCATGGGCGAATACGCCACACGCGAGATTGCGCGCCGGCTCTCCAAGGGCGAAAAGGCAGATGCCTTGACAGATATTCGCGGCACGGCGTTTGTGACGCGCACGCCCGAAGTCTGCGCCTTCGACCATGTCGAGTGCCCGTCATATGAAGAGGTGTGCGGGGACAAGCACGCCTACGCGCTCGCGACAAAGCTCGAATACGAGGAGCACGACCCCATTCGCGGCAAAGCGCTCTGGCAGGCGCACGGGCGTGACACGCTCGTCGTCAATCCGCCCGCGATGCCGCTTTCGCGCGAAGAGCTCGACGAGGTCGCTGAGCTCCCCTACATGCGCGAGGTGCACCCGATGTACGACGCTCTCGGCGGCGTCGCCGCCATCGAGGAGGTGCGCTTTTCCGTCGCGCACAACCGCGGGTGCTTCGGCGGATGCAACTTCTGCTCGCTGGCGTTCCATCAGGGGCGCATGATCACCTCGCGCTCGATTGAATCCTGCGTGCGCGAGGTCGAGGGCTTTACCCGCGACCCGAAGTTCAAAGGATACGTCCACGACGTCGGCGGTCCGAGCGCCAACTTCCGCCATCCGTCGTGCAAGGATCAGCTGAAGCGCGGCATGTGCCGCAACAAAAACTGCCTCGCCCCCTACCCCTGCAAAAATCTCGATCCCGACCACTCGGAATATGTCGAGCTGCTGCGTCGTCTTCGCGCGATCCCCGGCGTGAAGAAGGTCTTCGTCCGCTCGGGCATCCGGTATGACTATCTGCTTGAGGACAAGGGAAGTCCCTTTCTGTCCGAGCTCGTCAAGTACCACATCTCCGGCCAACTCAAGGTCGCGCCCGAGCACTGCGTGGCGGGCGTGCTCGACTACATGGGAAAGCCGCACTTCGACGTGTTTGAAAAATTCTGGGACAAGTACCGCTCCGTGAACGAAAAGAACGGGCGCGAGCAGTATCTCGTTCCCTACCTCATGTCGTCCCACCCCGGCTGCACGCTCGAGGACGCCGTGCAGCTCGCGGAATTCCTGCACTCCACGGGGCATAAGCCCGAGCAGGTGCAGGACTTCTACCCCACGCCCGGTACGCTCTCGACCTGCATGTACTACACCGGCATCGACCCGCGCGATATGACACCTGTCTTCGCCGAGACGACGCCGCACGGCAAGGAATTGCAGCGCGCGCTGCTCCAGTGGTTCCGCCCCGACAAGAAAAAGCTCGTCATCGAGGCGCTCAAAAAGGCCGGACGCGAGGATCTCATCGGCTACGGGCCGAAGTGCCTTGTCCGCCCGTACGGCGATGACCGCGCGATGCCGCACGGCAAATCCGGCGGCGGCAAAAAGCCCTCCGCCGCGCCCCGCGGCGGGCAGAGCCCGAAGAGCAGCGGCACTGACAAGCCGAAAAACTTTAAGCGCAAATCCGGCTGGGCCAAGCCAAAGCCCACGGCAAAGAGCAAAAAGAGATAAAAAATGCTTGCAAAGCAATCACTTTGCAAGCATTTTTCTTTTACCGCTCTTATATTCACTTGCCAGGCGACAGAAAAAAGCCCATGGGTTTGCAAAATCCACGGGCTTTTTGACGAAATGAATCGATATACGCTCACTGATAATCGCTCAGCAGGAACATCGACTTGATAGCGACGACCTCGTCGTATTCCTCCTGCGAGACCTGCACGTCGGCGTTGAGCGCCTTGAGGTCGGTCTTGAGCACCTCGAGCGCCTCATCTGCGCTCTGGGCGCGGCCCTCGCGCAGGATGCGGATCATGCGCGTGAGAACAACAGGGTGCGCATAGCGCGCCGGCAGCGGAAAATCGTCCGGCAGGACGTGGGCAAGGTTGGCCTGTGCCTCTTCCCAGGCGCGGGCGACGGCCTTTTTGTTGTTCTTCGCCGTGGGCAGCACGTGCGCGCCCGAGAAGAAAAAGATCGCAGCAAAGCCGAAGAGGGCAAAATACATGCCGAAATCTCCGCCGTTGCGCCATGAGATGATGCCGTACACCAGCGCCGCTGCGCCCGCCAGCACGATGGCCAGCGCGACCCAGCGGTAGGCGGGGTTCGTATGCTGGTTCACTCGCTTGGCTCTGGCCGCCTTGGAGAGCTGCCCTGTCAGCTCAGGGTAACCGGAGAGGAACTTCTGCGCCTTTTCCAGCTCTTCTTTCGCGCTCTGCGCGTCGCTCGTCAGCTCGGAAAGATAGCGCGCAGCCTCTTCCTTTGCCTTCTGCTCCAAGCGCTGCTCGCCGCCGACGCTCAGCGTCGGGATCTCGGGATGCACTTCCCCGATATAGGCGAGCATCGCGTCCACGTCTTCCTCGCGCTTGAAGGTACACTGCTTTTCCCTCCCGCCGTCATACTGCACCACAAGGTATGGGATCGCGCCGAACACGCCCTTGCCCGAAAAGCCGCCCTGGCTCATCGCCACGCGCTTGAAGACGCGGCGCACCGACGAAAAGGCGACATAGTAGCGCCGGTCGATAAAATAGCTATTCAAAAACAGCGCCTCTTTCCCCACGCCGCAGGGGCCGAAACGCTTGCAGGACTTCTTGTCCGCGGCGACAGCTTCGGCGTTGAGACTCGTTTCGCCAAGGCACACAGGTGCAAAAATCATAAAGCTCCTCCAAAATTTGAAAAAAGCGGTGGGAGAGCATTCTCCCACCGCTCTACGAATAGTTTACTTGTGCAGCGTCTCGTAGTGAGGCTGGGTGTGGCGCTTCTTGATGGTGTACAGGAAGATGCCAAGGAACAAGATAGCGGCGATGATACCGACGGGGTAAGCGACCGCAGTGTTGTAAATGGTAGCGCCGTCAGCAGTCTTGGTATTCAGGAACTGGCCGAGGCACTCGTTGCCCAGCAGGAAGTACGTCACGGACACAGCGCTCATGAAGGTAGCGGGAACAGCGGTGATCCAGTAGTTTTTCTTATCATAGAAGAGGTACATGGAAGCGGCCCACAGAACGATCATGGCGAGGGTCTGGTTCGTCCAGCTGAAGTAACGCCAAATGATGGTGTAGTCGATCTTGCCGAGGGCGTTGCCGATGCCGAGGATTGCGCCGACGCCGAGGACGGGCACGCAGAGGATCAGACGGTTCTTCCAACTCTTCTGCTCCATGTGGAACCAGTCGGCCAGAACAAGACGGGCAGAACGGAACGCCGTATCACCGGAGGTGATGGGGCAGGCGATAACGCCGAGCATGGCGAGCGCGATGCCCACGCCGCCCATGGTCTTGGAGCAGACATCGTAAACAGCGGTGGAACCGCCGCCGCCGAGAGCGAGGAGCTCTTCGCCGGTGTAGAGAGCGCAGCCGGCAGCAGCCCAGATCAGAGCGATGATACCCTCAGAGACCATTGCGCCGTAGAAGACGAAGTGGCCCTGCTTCTCGCTCTTCATGCAGCGAGCCATCAGGGGGCTCTGCGTGGCATGGAAGCCGGAGATCGCGCCGCAGGCGACGGTGATGAACATGAAGCTCCAGATCGGAGTACCCTGCGGGTGGAGGTTGGCAAAGTTGTTCCAGATCTCGGGGATCTCATAGCCCTTGGTGAAGATACCCAGAGCCACGCCGAGCGCCATAATGATCAGGCAGATACCGAACAGGGGGTAAATCTTACCGATGATCTTGTCGATGGACAGGAACGTTGCGATGAAGTAATAGATCAGGATCAGGGCCAGCCAGAACAGCTTGCTGGCCACAATGCCGGTGCTGCCGCCGTTGGTGAACAGCAGCTGGATCAGACCGGCAGGGCCGACCGCAAAGACCGTACCGACCATGACGAGCAGCACCACGCTGAACACACGCATGACGTTCTTCATCGCGCCGCCGAGGTAGATACCGGAGATCTCGGAGATGGAAGCGCCTTCGTTACGCTCGCTCATCATACCGGAGAAATAGTCGTGAACCGCACCGGCAAAAATCGTACCGAAAGTGATCCACAGGAAAACCACAGGGCCCCACAGAGCGCCGCTCAAAGCGCCGAAGATAGGGCCGAGACCCGCGATGTTCAGAAGCTGGATCATAAACAGCTTCCACTGCGGCAGAACCATGTAGTCCACGCCATCGTTGATCTTGACAGCCGGCGTTTCACGGTCGTCAGGGCCGAAGGTCTTTTCGACGATGCCACCGTAAACGAAGTAGCCGCCGATCAGCAATGCGAGGCAGATCAGAAAGCTAAACATTTTTCTCCTCCTATTTTATTACAAATGTTTGCCTTGCAGGAGAATTTCCCCTGCGTTTCGCCTGATTATAATAATTTTTTGGAGAAAAAAGTCAATCGTCAAAATGAACAAATTTTGAATGAATGTTATTTCATTCGAGCTGGATATTTGTTTTTCCCTTATGCGCGGATGACCTGCTCGATGGCCGCTAAAAGCTCGTCGTAGCCCTCAAAAGCGGGCAGATGCGGGTAGTCGTGCTTGATCTTTTCCGTCGTGCGGAACAGGAAGCCCGCCTTGGACGCTTCGATCATTTCGAGGTCGTTGTAGCTGTCGCCGCTGGCGATGGTCTCAAAGCCGATGGACTGAAGGCCGCGCACGGTCGTAAGCTTGGAATGCTCGCATCTCATCTTGATGCCGCTGATGAATCCGTCGGTGTCCACCTCGAGAGAGTTGCAGAAAATGGTCGGCCAGCCGAGTTTTTTCATCAGCGGTTGTGCAAATTCCTCAAAGGTGTCGCTCAAAATGATGGCCTGCGTCTCAGATCTCAGCTTGTCGAGGAATTCTTTCGCCCCCGGCAGCGGGTCAATGCGCGCGATAGTCTCCTGGATTTCCTTGAGTCCCAGGCCGTGCTCGCGGAGCGCACCCAGGCGCCATTTCATCAGCTTGTCGTAGTCCGGCTCGTCGCGCGTGGTGCGCGTCAGCTCGGGAATGCCGCTCTCGCGGGCAAATTCGATCCAAATTTCGGGGACGAGCACGCCCTCCATATCAAGGCAGGTAATATACATGTTTATTCTCCTTTATCACTTTTCCGCCGCGGCCTTGCCGAGCACGTAGTCGAGCATCTCGCCGCGGTCGATCACGTCGCGGTGACGCACCGCGCGGGAGCGTAGGTCGGCAAGATTCTTCGGCACGGGCACGCCCGTGACCTTGTGGAGCTGCTCCATCACGTCGAACTCGTCGCCCTCGGCCTTTTCGCCGATGCCCTCGAGCACGGCGGCGGGGAATTTATAAGGAGAGGCAGTGGAGAGCACGACGACGGCGTTGTGCTCGGGGTTCGCCTGCTTGTACTGCTGCGCCACGTCCCAGGCGACCGCCGTGTGCGTGTCGCAGAGGTAATGGTCGTCCTTCCAGACCTTGCCGATGGCGGTTTTCGCACCCTCGTCGCCGCAGAAGCCTGCCCAGAAGAGCTCGTGCAGCTTTTCGAGCATGTCCGCGGGCACCTCGTACTCACCGTTTTCGCTGAGCTGCTTCATTAAATCCGCGATGAGCTTGTCGTCGCCGGAGAGGAGATAGAGCAGGCGCTCCAAGTTACTGGAGACGAGAATGTCCATCGAGGGGGACACGGTCTTGTAGAAGGGGCGGCGGCGGTCATAGCGGCCCGTGCGCAGGAAGTCGGTCAGCACATTGTTGGCGTTGGACGCGCACACGAGCTTGCCGACGGGGAGTCCCATCTCCTTGGCAAAGTAGCCTGCGAGGATATCGCCGAAGTTGCCGGTCGGCACGACGTAGTCGACCTTGTCGCCCGGCTGGATGCGGCCCGCCTGCACGAGGTCGGCGTACGCTCTATAATAATAGACGACCTGCGGGGCGAGGCGGCCAATGTTGATGGAGTTGGCCGAGGATAGGCGAACGCCCTTGCCCTCGAGCAGCTGATCCTTACTGACGGCGGAGAAAATTTTCTTCACGCCGGTCTGCGCATCGTCGAAGTTGCCGCGTACCGCGCACACGCAGACGTTTTCGCCCGCCTGCGTCGCCATCTGCGCCTGCTGCACGGCGCTCACGCCGCCGTGGGGGTAGAAGACGATGATCTTCGTGCCCGTCACATCGCAGAAGCCCTCCATCGCCGCCTTGCCGGTGTCGCCGGACGTGGCGGTCAGGATCAGGATCTCATCGTCCACGCCGAGCTTTTCCTTCGACGCGGTCATCAGGCGCGGCAGCATCGAGAGCGCCACATCCTTAAAAGCGCTCGTCGGCCCGCGGAAAAGCTCGAGGATGAAGTTCTCACCGACGGGGACGGTCGGGGTCAGGTGGTCGGTCTCGAACTTGCCGGTATAGCCGTCGTGGACGAGCTTTGCCATCTCCGCTTCCGAAAAGTCGGGCAGGAGCTTGGATAAGATCTTCGTCGACATGGACATCGTGTCCATATTTAATACAGTAGTATAGTCGAACTTGACCTCGTCAAACGACGGCATCGTGTAGAGGCCGCCGTCGGGGGCAAGGCCGTTTAAGATGGCCTGCGCGCTGCTGGCCTTTAAATTTTTGTCACGGGTGCTCTGATACTGCATGGATGTTTCCTCCTGTATCTCACGGGAAAAGTTTTTTGTTTTCCCTATTGTATTTTCACAAACGCTATGTTATATTGTTTCCATCAAAAAGTCAAGTGTTTTTCTTCGGCGGACAGTTTCGGCGTAAGTCACAAATTCGTCCGCACTTGACGGAGTATCCAAAAAAGAAAGAAGGTCATTCCCCGTGAATATTGCGCTACTGGGCTTCGGCACCGTCGGTTCCCATTTTTATAAGCTGTGCGAGGGGCGAACCGATCTGCATGTTGCAGCTGTTCTCTCCCGCCGTCCCCGCCCGGAGCTCACATGCACCGTGACCGCCGATTACGACGAGATCGTGCGCGATCCCTCGATTGATATTGTGGTGGAAGTCATGGGCGGCATCGAGCCGGCGTACAGCTACCTCTGCGCGGCCATGCGTGCGGGCAAGCACGTCGTCACCGCGAACAAGCAGCTCATGTGCGCCCACTTCGAAGAGCTCACCTCCCTTGCTAGGGAAAAGGGCGTGGCGCTGCGCTGCACCGCCGCCGCGGGCGGCGGCATCCCCTGGCTCACCTCCCTCTCCCGCGCGTCCGAGCTCGATGAGATCAAGGCCGTCGAGGGCATTCTGAACGGCACAACGAATTACATGCTTTCCGCCATGACGAATTCCGGCGCGGATTATGCGCCCGCGCTGCAAAAGGCGCAGGAGCTCGGCTACGCCGAGGCCGACCCCACCGCAGATGTCGAGGGTCTGGACGCGCGCCGCAAGATCGTCCTCTCCGCTGACCTTGCCTTCGGCGTGAACATCAGGGAAGAGGACATCCCCTGTGTCGGTATCTCGTCCATCACCGCGGGCGACATCGCCAAGGCGAAGGACGAGGGCCTGACCTACAAGCTCATTGCCCGAGCGGAGAAAAACGGCCGTGCCGTGGCCGCGTTCGTCTGCCCGACGCTTTTCCCCTCCTCCGCGCCCGAGGCGCATACCGACGGCACCGGCAACCTCGTCACGCTGTTCGCATCGCGCTTTGGCAAGCAGAGCTTTTCCGGCGCGGGCGCAGGCGGCTACCCGACCGGCTCGAACGTGCTGCGCGACTGTCTCGACGTCGCCGACGGCTGCCGCAGCTTCTATGCTGACTCTTTCACCCCCTGCTCGGTGAACCTATCCGGCACGCAGTGCAAGTGGCTGTTCCGCTGCATGGGCGAATACTTTACCCGCGAGTGCAGCGCCCGCGAGGCGTTCGACGCCTATGAATCTTACCGAAAGGACGACCCGCACGCGCTGCTTGCGCGCTACGCGGCCGAAGAGGAATAAACTCCATGCTCAAAGTTTTGAAATTCGGCGGTTCGTCGCTCGCTGACGCCCGCCAGTTCGCCAAGGTCAAGTCCATCGTGGAAGCCGACCCCGCCCGCCGCGTGGTCATCGTCTCCGCGCCGGGTAAGCGCTTCTCCGGCGACCATAAGATCACCGATCTTCTCTATCTCTGCGCCGCGCACATCAAATACGGCGTTTCGTGCGAGGACATCTTCGCCATGATTCGTGACCGCTACAACGAGATCATCGCCGAATGTGGCCTGCACATCAGCCTCGACAAAGAGTTCGACGCGCTGTGGGACAAGATGAAAAATGGCATCAGCCAGGATGAGCTCGCCTCGCGCGGCGAATACTTCTCCGCACGGCTGATGGCCGAATACCTCGGCTATGAGTTCGTCGACGCGGCCCGCTGGATCAAGTTCAAGTTCGACGGCACCGTCGATCAGGATGCGTCCTACGAGGCGCTGCGTTCCCTCGCTGAGGACCGCAGGGTCGTCATCCCGGGCTTCTACGGCGTGATGCCCGACGGGCACATCCGCACATTCTCCCGCGGCGGCAGTGACATCACCGGCGCGCTCGCGGCGGCGGCGCTCGGCGCGGACGTATATGAGAACTGGACGGACGTCTCCGGCATCCTGATGGCCGACCCGCGCATCGTCGACGATCCCGAGCCCATCCGCCGCGTGACCTACAGCGAGCTGCGCGAGCTGAGCTACATCGGCGCGCAGGTCCTGCACGAGGGCACGATCTTCCCCGTGCGCGAGAAGAACATCCCGCTCAACATCCGCAACACCAACGCGCCCGACCATCCCGGCACAATGATTATGGAATCCATCGGCGACGAGATGGAGGAGGGCGGCTTCATCACCGGCATCGCCGGCAAGAAGGGCTTTTCCATCATCACCATCGCCAAGACCGGCATGTCGAGCGAACCGGGCTCTCTCCTGAAAATTCTCAACGTGCTCGCCAAGCATGAGGTCAACGTCGAGTATCTGCCGTCCGGCATCGACAACGTCTCGCTCGTCGTCTCGTCCGACAAGGTGTCCCGCTCACTCTACGAAATGCTGGGCGAGCTGCAAAAAGAGGTACAGCCGAATAAGATAACCGTAACGGAGCACATCGCCATTGTCGCCGCCGTTGGCCGCAAGATGGCGTACCGTCCCGGCGTTTCCGGTAAGATTTTCGCCAAGCTCGGCGAAAACGGCGTGAACATCCGCATGATCACGCAGGGCCCTGAAGAGCTCAACATCATCGTGGGCGTGGAAGAAAAAGATTTCGAACAGGCCATCCGTGTCCTGTACAATAGTTTTGTGAAGGAGAATGTAGTATGAAACAGGTCAATGTCGGTATTCTCGGCGCCACCGGCGCCGTCGGTCAGGAAATGATCAAAATTCTCGAAGAGCGCAACTTCCCCGTTGCGTCCCTTCGTCCCATCGCAAGCGCCAGAAGCGCGGGCAGCAAAATCATGTTCCGCGGTCAGGAGTGCACCATCGTCGAGGC
This sequence comes from Oscillibacter sp. ER4, assembly GCF_000765235.1. GTDB lineage: Bacteria > Bacillota > Clostridia > Oscillospirales > Oscillospiraceae > Hominicoprocola > Hominicoprocola fusiformis. The sequence continues at coordinate 40,983 of NZ_JPJG01000014.1, forward strand.
GTCTGACGACGCGTTTGAGGGCCTTGATATCGTCCTCGGCGCGGCCGAGAACGACATCGCCGAGCGTTTTGCCCCTTCGATCGTCAAGGCGGGCGCGGTGTTCGTCGACAATTCGAGCGCGTTCCGTCTCGACCCGAACGTCCCCCTTGTCATCCCCGAGATCAACCCCGAGGACGTGAAGTGGCACAAGGGCATCATCTCGAACCCCAACTGCACCACCATCGTGACCCTCGTGGCCATTAACGCCCTCGCCAAGGAGAGCCCCATCGAGACGATCATCGCCTCTTCCTACCAGGCCGTCAGCGGCGCGGGCAAGGGCGGCATCGACGAGCTCAACAATGAGGTCAAGGCACTTTCCGAGGGCAAGCACCTTGAGCCCAAGGTCTTCCAGTATCAGATCGCGTACAACATCATCCCCCAGATCGGCGGCGAGGCCTTCGAGGGCTACACCAGCGAGGAGATGAAGATGCAGAACGAGGGCCGCAAGATCCTCCACCTGCCCGAGATGAAGGTCAGCTGTACCTGCGCGCGCGTGCCCGTCATCCGCAGCCACAGCGTTTCCGTCGTGCTGCGCACGAAGGAGAAGATCAGCGTCGAGCGTGCCAAGGAGCTCATCGCAAACGCCCCGGGCTGCAAGCTCGTCGACGACCTCAAGAACAAGGTCTACCCCATGCCGCTCGACACGTCCGATCAGGACATCGTCTATGTCGGCCGCATTCGTGAGGACCTGACCGACGAGCGCGGTCTGAACCTCTGGTGCTGCGGCGACCAGGTCCGCAAGGGCGCTGCCACCAACACCATCCAGATCGCGGAGCTGCTGCTCAAGTAAGGCTTTTTTAACCACAGATCGTTTCCCGTTTTCTGCCGCATAGCGGCGGAAAACGGGAAATTTTTTCGTTTCTGCACAGAAACGCCGATTTTGGCCCACATTTTGCTATAAGCCGCTCATAAAGCGGTACAGGCACGTCATAAGCTGAACGTTAAGAGAGCTATTCTCTGATCCTTTGGCTGTTTTGTCAATGATCGGTGCACATTTCTTGTGCGTTTCCCCCATTTTTACCACAAACAGCAAGTTTCATTTGACTTTGTCCGCTGTGGGGGCTATGCTGTAAGCATGGATTGGAAACGTTACCGGTAAGGTTTCCGGAATCATCGCAGGGGGCGCGTCGGCATGACCATCAAGGATATTGCAAAGCTCGCAGACGTGAGCGTCAGCACCGTCTCCCGTGTGCTCAACGACCGTCCGGACGTGAGTGAGGATTCCCGCAGACGGGTCCGCGCCGTCATCGAGGCGCACCGGTATGTGCCGAACAACAGCGCGCGCGACCTCGTCAAAATTCGTTCTGACGCGGTCGGCCTTGTGGTGCGCGGTGTGCAGAACCCCTTCTACACCGACATCATCCACGCCATCGAGCAGAAGCTCGACGCCTCGGGCTACACGATGGTCATGCGCCAGATCCCATCGGGCGACGACGAGATTCAGTGCGGTGCGGTGATGGAAAAGGAAAAGCGCCTGCGCGGCATTATCTTCCTCGGCGGGCGCAGCGATTATTCGCCCGAAGAGGTTTCGCTTCTCGGCGTGCCCTATGTCTGCTGCTCCTACACCAACTCCTACGGCACGCTTCCGCCGGAATCGTACTCCTCCGTCTCCATCGCCGACGAGCAGGAGGCCTACCGCGCGGTCAGCGAGCTCTACAAAAACGGTCACCGCCGCATCGCCGTGCTGACCGCCGATCCCGACGACAGCTCTATCTCCCAGCTCCGTTACCTTGGCTATCAGCGCGCGCTGCGCGATTTTGGTCTCACGGAGCATCCGGAGGACCTGATCTGTGCCGAAGACTTCACCATTGCCAACGCCTATGCCGCCATGCAAAAGCGTCTGCGCTCCCCCGCCGATTTTACCGCCGTGTTCGCCATCGCGGACGACATGGCCATCGGCGCGATGCGCGCCCTGCGCGAAAGCGGCCGCTCCATCCCTGAGGACTGCTCCGTCATCGCCATCGACGGCATCAGCGTCTCGGAATACATTCATCCCATGCTCACCACCCTCTGCCAGCCCATGACCGCCATGGGAAAGGCGAGCGTCGAGATTCTGCTCGACATCATCGAGGGACGCGGCGTTCATCGCCACGTCACTCTGCCGACCGCGCTGCGCGAGGGCGCGTCCGTGCGGCAGCTCAAGCACTGATTTTCCCGCGGGAACCGCGTGAAAATAAATTTGAAAAGGAGTATTGATGAAATGAAAAAGTATCTTGCAATGATCCTTGCTCTTGTCATGGCGCTTTCTCTCGTCGCCTGCGGCGATAAGAAGGATGACTCCGCTGACAACAGCGACGGCGATACCGCCTCCGGCCGCGTCTACTGGCTGAACTTCAAGCCCGAAGCCGACGAGACCCTGCAGAAGGTCGCCGCCATGTACACCGAGAAGACCGGCGTGCCCGTCACCGTCGTGACCGCCGCTTCCGGCACCTACAACGAGACCCTGACTGCCGAGATGGACAAGTCCGCTCCCCCGACGCTGTTCGTCGTGGGCAACCAGGCCGCTGTCGGCACCTGGGGCGACTACTGCTATGACCTGAGCGGCACCGCCGTTGCCAACGAGCTCAACACCGACGCCTACAACCTCTATGACGCCGACGGCAAGCTCTGCTCCATCGGCTACTGCTATGAGTGCTACGGCATCATCGTCAACGAAGATCTGCTCGAAAAGGCCGGCTACACGCTTGGCGACATCACGAACTTTGAGACTCTCAAGGCCGTCGCTGAGGACATCCACGCTCGTGCTTCCGAGCTCGGCTTCGACGCCTTCACCTCCTCTTCCATGAGCGACGATTCCAGCTGGCGCTTCACCGGCCACCTCGCGAACCTCGAGTATTACTACGAGTCCGTGGACGATCCCGACGCCTGGAAGGAATGCCCGTCTTCCATCAAGGGTACCTACATGCAGAACTACAAGAACCTGTGGGATCTGTACATCAACAACAGCGCCGTGAATCCTGCTGATCTCGCTGCCGGCGGCTTTGACGCGGCGGATGAGTTCGGCAAGGAGCAGGCCGTGTTCTATCAGAACGGCTCCTGGGAGTGGGCCAAGCTCACCGGTACCGGCGACGGTCAGTACGGTCTTGACAACCTGTCCATGATCCCGTTCTACTGCGGTGTTGCGGGCGAAGAGAACGCGGGTCTCAACTGCGGCACCGAGAACTGCTGGGCTGTCAACGCCAAGGCTTCCGAGGAAGACATTCAGGCCACGCTCGAATTCATGAACTGGATGGTCACCGATCCCGAGGTCTCCCGTATGCTGGTCGATGAATTCGCCGCCATGCCCTATAAGCAGGCTGCCGAATCCACCAACGGCTTCCTCGCCGACGCCAACGACTACACCACCAACGGCAACTACATCATGCCCTGGGTCACCAACTTCCAGCCGAACGTTGATGCTTACCGCGCTGCGCTCGTCTCCGCGATGAACCAGTACGACGCCGACCAGAGCGATGCCAACTGGGAGCTCGTCAAGACCGCGTTTGTCGACGGCTGGGCCACGCAGTACGCTGCCGCCAACGGCTAAGCCGCTTTTAAAAAAGCAAGCGCATCTGAAAAGCACAAATGAGAGGGGCGGGCGATTTCGCCCGTCCCTCCCTGCATATCACGGCGAGCGCCGCATGAAGCGCCCGCCGTGCAGAAACAAAAGCAATATTCTATCTTTGGCTGGGAGTTGATCGAATTGAAACATAAGCACAGCAACGCTGCGGTCAACAGCTCGATGATCCGCCGCCCGATCCGCCGCTGGTTCCCGCTCTTTATGGGGCCGATGGTCTGCGCGTTCATCATCGGCTTTGTCTATCCGTTCTGCAAGGGCATCTATCTCTCCTTCTGCAAATTCAAGGTCACGAGCGACGCGCATTTTGTCGGCCTTGAAAACTACCGCCGCGCGTTCCAGGATGCGAGCTTTGTGCATTCGTTCTGGTTCACGGCGCTGTTTGCCGTCATATCGCTCGTGCTCATCAACGTGCTGGCCTTTGCGGTGGCCTACGCGCTCACGCAGGGCATCAAGGGCAGCAACCTGTACCGCACGGTGTTCTTCATGCCGAACCTCATCGGCGGCATTGTGCTCGGCTACATTTGGTCGATGATCTTCGACGGCATCCTCTCGCGCTACGGCACGTCGATCCTGCTCAACACGAAGCTCGGCTTCTGGGGTCTCATCATCCTGATGTGCTGGCAGCAGATCGGCTACATGATGATCATTTACATCGCGGGCCTGCAGGCCGTGCCCGAGGACATGCTCGAGGCCGCGAAGATCGACGGCGCGAGCCGCTGGCAGACGCTTTGGAAAGTCACGATCCCGAATGTGATGCCCTCCATCACCATCTGCACGTTCCTCTCTCTTACGAATGGCTTCAAGCTCTTCGACCAGAACCTCGCCCTCACGGGCGGCCAGCCCTATACCATCCTGTCCGACGGCAGCTCGATCAAGACGACCGAAATGCTCGCGCTGAACATTCTCAACACGTTCTACGGGCAGAATGCCAACTCGCGCGGCACCGCGCAGGCCAAGGCCGTGCTGTTCTTCATCCTCGTCGCGACCATCGGTCTTCTCCAGCTCAGTGCCAACCGCAAAAAGGAGGTGCAGCAGTAATGAACAAGCACTCTCTTTCCGCAGAAGCCCGCCGCAAGACGATCCTCTCCATCGTGCTCGGCGTCATCTGCGTCATCTATGTGCTGCCGGTCCTCACGGTGGTCATCAACTCCTTCAAGCTCAACACCTATGTCAAGACCGACACGTTCGCCCTCCCGAACGCGGAGAGCTTTGCCGGCTGGGCGAACTTCATCAAGGGCCTGACGTTCGGCAACTACCCGTTCTTAAAATCCGCCGGCTACAGCTTATTTATCACCATCGTCTCGACCGCGCTGATTTTGCTCTGCACGTCGATGGCCGCGTGGTACATCGCGCGTGTGGACAGCAAATTCTGCCGCATGGTCTATTATCTCTGCGTCTTTTCGATGGTCGTGCCGTTCCAGATGGTGATGTTCACACTGTCGAAGACGGCCGATACCCTCAAGCTCAATACCCCCTGGACCATCCCCATCATCTACCTCGGCTTTGGCGCGGGGCTTGCGATTTTCATGTTCGTCGGCTTTGTCAAATCCATCCCGCTTGAAATTGAGGAGGCGGCCGCCATCGACGGCTGCGGCCCGCTGCGCACGTACTTCTCCGTCGTGCTGCCGATGCTGCGGCCCACGATGATCTCTGTCGGCATTCTCGAGATTATGTGGGTGTGGAACGACTATCTGCTGCCCTATCTCGTGCTCGACCGCACGAAGTACTTGACCATCCCCATCCACATCCAGTACCTCAAGGGCAGCTACGGCACCGTCGACCTCGGCGCGACGATGGCGCTGATCCTGCTGAGCATCATCCCTGTCATCGTGTTCTACCTGCTGTGCCAGAAGTACATCATCAAGGGCGTGGCCGCAGGCGCGGTAAAGGGTTAACGCCTTTCATCCTTCATTTTCCAGAAAGAAGTGGTTCCATTGATCGAACGTTCCTCCGGCATTCTGATGCCGATCTCGTCCCTTCCCTCGCCCCACGGCATCGGCACGATGGGCAAGGCCGCCTATGACTTTGCCGACTTTCTCGCCGCCGCGGGGCAGAAATACTGGCAGCTCTTGCCGCTCGGCCCGACGAGCTACGGCGACTCGCCGTATCAGAGCTTTTCGTCCTTTGCGGGTAACCCGTATTTCATCGACTTGGACTTGCTCGTCAAAGATAAGCTTCTGACGCGCGCGGAGGTCAACGCCTGCGACTGGGGCGACGATCCCCGCTATGTCGACTACGGCAAAATCTACGCGAGCCGCTTCACGCTGCTCGAAAAGGCCAAGACGCGCGGCTTTACGCGCGACCGCGAGGCCGTCGCGGCATTTGAGCGCGAAAATGAGCGCTGGCTGCCGAACTACGCCCTCTTCATGGCGCTCAAGCGCCACTTCGGCATGAAGTCTTGGACGGAATGGGACGACGAGGACATCCGCTGCCGCACAAGCAGCGAGGTCATCGAGCGCTACCGCGCCGAGCTGCGCGAGGATGTGGAGCTTTTCACTTACATTCAGTTTCTCTTCTTCCGCCAGTGGGAGGCACTCAAGGCGTACATCCACTCGCTCGGCATCCGCATCATCGGCGACCTGCCCATCTATGTAGCGATGGACTCCGCCGACGTGTGGGCAGAACCCGAAATGTTCCAGCTCGACGAGCACAACGTGCCCACCGAGGTCTCCGGCGTCCCGCCTGACTGCTTCAGCGAGGACGGGCAGCTCTGGGGCAACCCGCTCTACAACTACGAGGCCATGGCGAAGGACGGCTTCGGCTGGTGGATCCGCCGCATCGGCGGCGCGCAGAAGCTCTACGACGTCATCCGCATCGACCATTTCCGCGGCTTCGAGAGCTACTGGGCCATTCCCTACGGCGAGACGACCGCCAAAAACGGCCGTTGGGTCAAGGGCCCCGGCATGTCGCTCGTCGGCGTGCTGACCGGCTGGTTCCGCGACCTCGATTTCATCGCCGAGGACCTCGGCTATCCCTCGCCCGAGGTCGTGCAGCTGCTCTCCGATTCCGGTCTTCCCGGCATGAAGGTCCTCGAGTTTGCGTTCGACTCGCGCGACCCGAGCGACTACCTGCCGCATAGCTGCAACTTCAACAGCATTTGCTACACCGGCACGCACGACAACGCGCCCCTCGCCCTCTGGCGCACGGAGGCGGATAAGGCGGACATCGCGTTCGCGAAGAAGTACCTCGGTCTCAATGACGAGGAGGGCTTCAACGCCGGCATCATCCGCGGCGGCATGAGCTGCCAGAGCAGGTTGTTTGTCGCACAGATGCAGGACTATCTGGGCCTTGGCAAGGGCTGCCGCATGAACACCCCCGGCACGAGCAGCGGCAACTGGCAGTGGCGCATGCTGAGCGGCGAGGCGAGCAAAAAGCTCGCAAAGTCCATCCACGAGACGACCCGCATCTACGGGCGCCTGTAATGAAAATATGGCACGGCGGTTTTGGGCATACGCCCAAAACCGCCGTGTTTCGTTATATTTTGGCAGAATATTACGAATTGTATTTATATTTTGACAGAAAAAGAGAGCTGGGCATTGCCCTGCTCTCACTTTTTTAATTCACAGGAGTAACAGTTTGCTGTAGTCCAGTGCAACGCGGACGGCTGCGCCCGCTTGCAGATCACTTTCATGTGCAACAGTGATGCGCAGCATCGGCGCGCCTTCGGCGCTGCCCTCCGGACGCAGCAAGAGGATGTTCTCTTCCACGCCGGGGATCATGCGGCAGACGGTGCAGGCCATTCCGCCGCTTTCACTCAGGGTAACGGCATTGTCCGGAATGCCAAGCATTGTAAAGGGCTTTTCCGTGACGGCAAGCGGCAGTGCCACGTTCCACTCGGGCAGGTAGACTTTGCCGTCTTTCGCCTCGGCGGCGAAGAAGTTCTTGCAGCCCGCGAGGCGCGCCGCGCTGACGCTGCCCGGGTGGCGGATCATTTCGTCCATCGGCGTGACCTCGCTGGTCCGTCCGTTTTCCATCACACAAACGCTGCGGCAGTTGCGGTAACACTCGTCGCGGTCGTGGCTGACCCAGAGGATGGGGCCGTTGAACGTCGCGAGCAGGTCGGCAAGCTCGATCTCAAGATTCCACTTTAAGTAGCTGTCCAGCGCGGAGAACGGCTCGTCGAGCAAAATCGCCTCCGGCTCAGAACACAAAATGCGCGCGAGCGCCACGCGCTGCTGCTGACCGCCGGAGAGCTGCGCGGGGTGCTTTTTCTCAAGGCCCTCAAGGCGGAACATGCGAATTTTTTCCGCCAGCACGCGCCGCTTTTCCGCCTTATCTCCGCTGCGGATGCCGCAGAGGATATTCTGCTCCACGCTCATGTTCGGGAACAGCGCGTACTGCTGGAAAAGATACCCGACCTTGCGCTGCTGCGGCGGCAGGTTGATCTTCTTTTCGCTGTCAAAGAGCACGCGGTCGCCGAGCACAATTCGCCCGCGGTCGGGCGTCACGATGCCCGCGATGCACTTTAGCGTCATGCTCTTGCCGCAGCCCGAGGCGCCGAGCAGCGCTATCGTCTCGTCCGGCGCTTCAAACTGTGAGCGCAGATGAAACACGCCAAGCTTTTTTTCAATATCGACGAACAAACTCATTTTCTCGCCCTCCTCGCCTTGCTCGCATCCGTGAGGAAGTCACGCCGCTCGAGCATATTGACCGCCAGCAGCACGACGGCGGAGATCGCAATATTGACCAAGACCCACTTCATCGCGAGCGCGTCGTTGTTCGTCTGCCAGAGCTGATAGACCGTGGTGGAGATCGTCGCGGTCTTGCCGGGCGTATAGCCCGCGATCATGCTCGTCGCGCCGTATTCGCCGAGCGCGCGTGCAAAGGCCAGCACCGTGCCGGCCAGCACGCCCTGACGGCAGTACGGCATGCGGATCCGCCAGAAAATGTAGGTATTCGACAGGCCCAGCGTCTGCCCCGAATAGGCCAGCGTCTCGTCAAAAGACTCGAACGCGCCGCGCACCGTGCGGTACATCAGCGGGAAGATGACGACCACCGTGGCAAAGATGGCCGACCACCAGGTCATGACCATCTTGACGCCGAACGTTTCGAGCACCCACGCGCCGATGACGCGCTTGGGGCCGAACACGCGCAGCAGCAGATAGCCCACGACCGTCGGCGGCAGCACGAGCGGCAGCGTCAGAAGCACATCGAGCACACCTTTGACCAGGCGCGGAAGCTTTGCGATATAATAGGCGGCAAAAATGCCGACAAAGAAAATAACGACCGTGGAGATCGCCGCAATGCGCAGCGAGTTCCATAAGGGGTACCAATCCATAAGTGACCTCCGATTTTCTGGAGTTTGGGAGATTCAGGCGATCTCCACGCCGCCGCAAATGCGGCGAAAAAAGTTTGCCACAAGACAAGCGGGTTTTCCGCCAGTGGCGGCGGAAAGTTCGTGCCGCATCCTGCGGCAGGAAACGGGACAAAAGGGGATATCTCTTCCGAAAGAGATATCCCCTTTTGGAATCCCCAGAGAAGCGCAAGGGGCGCTGCCCCTTGACCTCTCGTACTGCAAGGGTCAAACTACATCGATGGAACGATATGTAAGCGTTTTACTTCTGAACGACTTGACGTTCTTCTATTTCCGTTGCGCAGCCGTTGGCAGCTTGCTGCCTTACGGACGCGGCATACTCTCTACGAGTACTCGTCGCTCCTGCAATAGTGTTACGAGACTATTTGCAATTAGTTAGCGGCGCTGAAGCCGACGCTCTCGAACACGGACATGGCGTCAGCGGCCTGGAGGTAGTCGAGGAAGGCCTGGGCGGCTTCTTCCTTCTCGCCCTTCAGGACGGCGGCGGGATAGATGACCTGGCCGCACATCTCGGCGGTGGCGCTGTCGACGACCGTGAGGCTGGCGGAGTAAGCGTCGGTGGCGTAGATGATGCCGCAGTCAGCGCTGGCCTCGCTCACCTGAGTGGTAACTTCCTTGACGTTGTTGCCGTAGGTCAGAGAGTCGGCGAGAGCCGCTTCGTCAAGGCCATAGTAGGCGAAGATCTTCTGGGTGTACTGGCCGACGGGCACGTCGCTGTTGCCGATGGCGAGCATAACGTCGCCGCTCTTGAGGAGCTCAGCGAGCTGGTCGAAGCTCTCGATGTCCTTGGGGTTGCCCTCGGGAACGGCGAGCGTGACCTTGTTCTCGAGCAGGTTGATGCGGCTGTCGGTCACGATGAGGTCAAGACCGTCGGGGTTCTTGTCATTGTCGTCAATGAGGCTGCCGTCCATGGCGTTCATCTGCTTGGGGGCGGCGGAGATGAACAGGTCGCAGTCAGCACCCTCGCTGATCTGGGTGAGGAGCTTGCCCGAGGAGTCAAAGTTGTAGGTGATGTTGACGTTGGGGGCAACTTCCTTGTACATCTCGGCGATCTCCGTCAGAGTTTCGGTCATGGAGGCGGCGGTGAAGACGACGAGATCAACGCTCTCGGCGTTCGCATCGCCTTGGGTGTCGTCGGTGGTTGTGTCGTCAGTCTTGCTGCCGCAGGCGGCCAGAGAGAACACGAGCGCAAGCGCAAGGAGCAGAGACAAAAGCTTTTTCATGTTTGGATACTTCCTTACAAATTTTTTCTTTTTCGCGCATTCATTGAAAAGCGCGGCGATACAGGAACGGGCAAGAACACGCCGCACGCAATTTATTTCCAATCCCCAGCGAGGAACTTGGACAAAATCACTTCGCTATCCTCAAAATAGATAACGCACCCCCAACATTTCGCGCCCGCAGGCGCGAAGCGTTAAAGTTGTCAAAAAGTACCGACTCATTCGGTTCAAAAATCTATCAGTCCTGCCCCCCCTAACTCCGCGCTCCTTGGGCGCGAAACAAGCGTCGCAGACTTTTCCCCGCAAGGGGGATGCGGCATCCGTAAAGCGGCAAAGCCGCTAACGGCTGCCCAAGCCGTCCGCAGACGGCAAATAATCTTGATCCGTTTTTTGCCGCGGTCACCGTCGCGGCATTACGATTCCTGCGCCCGTTGGACGTGCCAATCGTGCCGCTTCCTCGAAACTGGCTCACTTCATCCGCCGCTGGCGGCGCTTCGCCAATTTCCATGCGCGTGGCAAAAAACACCTCTCAGCCTGCAAGTGTGCGAGCGCAAGCGAGTGCGCGCAGCAGGCTGTACCCCCTCAAAACGATGGCTCCGCCATCGTTTTAAAGTTTTATTTTCCAAACGGGCAGATCGGATAGTGGCACGGCTTGCACCCAAGGCACAGCCCGCCCTCACCGAGCGCCGCGATATCCGCGCGCGTCACGGGCACGTCCGCCGCGATCTTCGGCAGCATCAGATCAAAGACCGTCGCGCCCGCGTACATCACGCAGCCGGGCAGGCCCATGACGGGCATACCGTCGTCAAAATAGCCGAGCAGGAACATAGCCCCCGGCAGGACCGGCGCGCCGTAGGCGATGATATTCGCGCCCGCGGCCTTGATGCCGCCCGGCGTGTTGTCGTCGGGGTCGACGCTCATGCCGCCGGTACAGAGGATCATGTCGGGCTTCTTTTCGCGCATCGCGAGCACCGCGTCGCGCACATTCTCCACCCCGTCGCCGGAGTAGACGACCTCGAGCGTTTCGATTCCGTAGGTCTTGAGCTTGTCGATGACGACCGGCGTGAACGTATCCTTGATGAGGCCCTTTTTGACCTCGCCGCCGGTGGCCACAATGCAGGCGGTCTTACGAACATAGGGCTTGAGAGACAGCAGCGGCTTATCGCCCGCGGCCTGCTCGGCCTTTTGGAGCTTTTCTTCCTCGATGATCAGCGGAATGACGCGCATGCCCGCAAGCTTGTCGCCCTCGCGCACGGCGGTGCCGCCCTTGCGCGTGGCGATCATCACCTCGTCCTGGCTATTCACGGCGACAAGGCGCGCGGAATCGACCAGAAACACGCCGTCACAGGCGGCCTTGAGCTCGATCTTGCCCTCTTTCACGCCGCTGCGGATCATATTCTCCTGCCCGCAGAGGGCCAGAAGCCGCTCCGCCGCGTCGTTTTCGTGCACCATGCCGGGCGTCATCTCCCAGACGTAGAGGTGCTCCTTGCCCATGCTGAGCAGCACGGGGATGTCCTCCTCCGTCACGACATGGCCCTTGCGGAAGCGCGCGTCCTTATACTGGTCCTTGATGATCTGCGTCATGTCGTGGCAGAGCACATGGCCCACCGCGTCCTCGGTTTTGATAAGTCTCATTTCTTCAGCACCTCGATCTCGTCTCCAGCCTGAATGCGGCCCTCTTTGATCACAATGGCAAAGATGCCTTCGGTCGGCATCACGCATTTGCCCGTCGTGCGCTTGATCTCGCAGTCGTTGTGGCACTGCTTGCCGATCTGCGTGACCTCAAGCTCCGTCTCGCCCACGCGCAGGCGCGTGCCGACGGGGAGCGTCTTGAGCTCGATGCCTCGGGTGTTGATGTTTTCGGCAAAGATGCCCGCATCCAGCTCAAGCGGGCAAATAGCGCGCATCGTGTCCACGCTCTCGTCGGCCAGCAGGCTGATCTGGCGGTGCCAGTCACCCGCGTGGGCGTCGCCCACAATGCCGTGGCGGTATTTTACGTCGATATAGGGCACCTCGTGCTTGCGCACGCCCTTTTTTTCGCTGATGTTCACAGCGGTCACCCGTGCCATTTCTTCATTCCTCCGCTTCATAAACGCCGCTCTTGCCGCCCTCTTTATAGAGAAGGTGGATGCCGTCGATGCGCATATCGCGCTGCACGGCCTTGCACATATCGTACACCGTGAGCGCGGCGACGCTGACGGCTGTCAGCGCTTCCATTTCAACGCCCGTTTCGCCGTGGCAGCGGACCTCGCTGCGGATGTGCAGGGCGGTTTCTTCGATTTCAAATGAGATGTCCACCTTCGTGAGCAGCAGCGGGTGGCACATCGGGATCAGTTCACTGTTTTTCTTCGCGGCCATGATGCCCGCGACCTGCGCGACCGCCAGCACATCGCCCTTGCCGATGGAGCCCTCTTTGATCTTGTCCATCGTCGTTTTCGCCATGCAGACCGTCGCGGCGGCGCGCGCCACGCGATAGGTCTGCACCTTTTCGCTCACGTCCACCATGCGGGCGCGACCCTGTTCGTTAAAATGCGTCAGTTCCATCCTCAGCCTCCGATCGCAAACATGCCGCGGTGCGTCTCCGTGACGCCAGTCTCGTCCATGTGGTGGCGCTCCGGCTTCATCAGAATGCCGCGGCGGATGGCCTGCTCCAATTCCTCACCGGACAAGCCCCGCAGCGTGATCTCTGCGTCCGAATGCAGGCACGGCTTCAATTTCCCGTCCGCCGTGATGCGGATGCGGCTGCACTCTGCGCAGAACGCATGACTCATCGGCGCGATGAGGCCGACGGTCCCCTTTGCATCCGGCAGCCGGTAGCATGCGGCCACGCCGTCGTGCGAAACGGCCTCCAACTCCGGACAGCGGTCCAAAACCGCCTGCGAGGGGAGGTATGTACCGAAATTCTTTCCGCAGCCCATCGGCATGCGCTCAATGAAGCGCACCTGCCACGGATGTTCGCGCGTTAAGTCCACAAAATCGGCGATCTCGTCGTCGTTGACGCCGCCGAGCAGCACACAGTTGAGCTTGATCTTCGCAAAGCCCGCGCGCTCCGCCGCCTTGATGCCGTCCAAGGTATCCTGCAGCGTGCCAAGGCGCGTGATGGTGCGAAAGCGCTCCTCGTTCAGCGTGTCGAGGCTGATGTTGAGGTGCGTGACGCCCGCATCGCGCAGCGGCTGGGCAACCTCCTTGAGCAGGCTGCCATTCGTCGTGACGCAGAGCTCTTCAACGCCGGGAATTTCTGATAACATGCGGCAGAAGTCCACCGCACCGCGGCGCACGAGCGGCTCGCCACCGGTGACGCGGATCTTTTTGACGCCGCACCTGACCGCCGCTGCGGCCATGTCGCGCAGCTCTTCCAAAGAACAGATGTCCTCGTGCGCGCACTTTTCAATGCCACCGTCCGGCATGCAGTAGCGGCAGCGATAATTGCAGCGGTCCGTGATGCTGATGCGCAGGTATGTAATTGATCTTGCAAAGCCGTCCAGCATCTGAAACGCCTCTTTCTTCCATGGTACAGCATGATATTTTAGCAAATATCACGCTCTTACGCAACACAGTTGTCCGATAATGTCGAACTGTATTTTTATATTATCGTAATCTTGACTTTTTCCGCAGTATTTTTTAGAATACAAGCAACGATTTTTGACCGGGAGGGCCGATTTATGACTGACGGCAACACCATCCGCTCCGTGGCGAAGGCGATGGAGCTTTTGCAGTTCCTCAGCGACGCGGGCGAGGCGATGTCGCTCACGGCCATCAGCGAGCGCGCAGGGCTGCCCAAGAGCACAGTGTTCGGCCTTTTGACCACCATGCGCGACTATGACGTCATCACACAGCACGCAGACGGCAAATACGCCCTTGGCCTGCGCCTTTTTGAATACGGCTGCCGCGCCAGCGCGTTCTGGAACATCTCGTCCCTCGCGCGGCCTTACCTCGAGCATCTGGCAGAAGCGACCGGCGCCTCCGCCATGCTCTCCACCTATGAAAACGGGCACATCGTCGCCCTCGACCAGGCCGAGGGGCGCGACAGCCTTCGCATCGTCTCCGCGCCGGGGGCGCGGCTGCCGCTGCACTGCACCTCGCAGGGCAAGATCGTCCTTGCCTGCATGAGTGAGAGCGAGGCGGCGACTCTCCTTGCCCGTGTGCCGCTCACGCCCTACACGCCCCACACGGAGACGGACGCAAACGCGCTGCTCGCATCGCTCCCCGCCTGCCGCAAGGCGGGCTTCGCCGTGGAAAACGGTGAGTATAAGATCGGTCTTCGCTCCATCTCCGCGCCGGTGTTCACCGGCGGCGGCGCGCTCAAGTACGTCGTCAGCGTACTGGGGATGTTCCGCTCCGTGCACTCGGACGAGTTCGCGCACGCCGAGCGCGCGGTCGTCGCCGCAGGGCAGATGCTTTCCGCCGCACTGGGCTATCCGGGAAAGTGAGACTTTTTTCCGCGCGGAGAAATCTACGCTTGACTCTACAATTGTTATAGAGTTTATGATGACTCCATGCTATACTGACAAGGAGTCCTTTCCGATGCAAAACGATCTCACCACCGGCAGCGTCTTTCGCAACGTTGTGTCCTTTTCGCTGCCGTATCTGCTCTCTTACTTTTTGCAGACGCTCTACGGCATGGCCGACCTCTTCATCATCAGCCAGTTTGAGGGCGTCGCCAGCACGACCGCCGTCTCCATCGGCTCGCAGGTGATGCACATGCTCACGGTCATGCTCGTCGGCCTTGCGATGGGCGCGACGGTCAGCATCGCGCAGGCCGCCGGCGGCGGCGACAAAAAGCGCACCGCCTCTGCCATCGGCAACACAGTCACGCTCTTCATGCTGCTGTCTCTTGCGCTGACGGCACTGCTGCTCGCGCTGCGCGGGGGTATCGTCTCCATCATGTCCACACCGGAGGAGGCCGTGCAGGGCACGCTCGCCTATCTCACGGTCTGCTTTATCGGTATTCCGTTCATCACGGCGTACAACATCATCGCCTCGATCTTCCGCGGCCTTGGTGACAGCAAGAGCCCCATGTACTTCATCGCCGTGGCCTGCGTCGTCAACATCGCGCTCGACTACTACTTCATGGGCACGCTGCACCTCGGCCCCGCGGGCGCGGCGCTCGGCACCACGCTCTCGCAGGCGGTGAGCGTCCTCGTCTCGCTCGCGGTCATCTTGAAGCGCAGGCTCATCTCCGTCCGCCGCGCGGACTTTCGCCCGCAGCGCACCGTCATGGGTAAGCTCCTTCAGATCGGCGTGCCCGTCGCTCTGCAGGACGGCTTTATTCAGGTCTCGTTCGTCATCATCACGATCATCGCCAACCGCCGCGGTCTGACGGACGCGGCCGCCGTCGGCATCGTCGAAAAGATCATCGGCTTCCTCTTCCTCATCCCGTCGTCGATGCTCTCGACCGTCTCGGCGCTCGGCGCGCAGAATATCGGCGCGGGCAAGCCCGAGCGCGCGCGTCTCACGCTGCGCTACGCCGCGATGATCGCCTGCTCGTTCGGCATCGCGGTCGTCATCCTCATCCAGTTTATCGCCGAGCCGCTCGTCGGCCTCTTCACGCCTGATGCCGCCGTCGCCGCCGCGGGCGGGCAATATCTGCGCGGCTACATCTGGGACAGCTTCTTTGCCGGCGTGCAGTTCAGCTTCAGCGGCTATTTCTGCGCCTGCGGCAAGTCGGGCATCTCGTTTCTGCACAATTCGCTCTCGATCCTGCTCGTGCGCGTGCCGGGGGCGTACCTTGCGTCCAAATACTTCCCGCAGACGTTGCTGCCCATGGGCCTTGCCAACGCCGCGGGGTCGCTTTTCTCCATCCTCGTCTGCGTGATCGCCTACGCCATCCTCACGCGGCGGGAAAAACGTGCGCAGGAGGCATCATAAATGGCTCTTCCCCAGCTTTTCTCCATCGGCGAAATGGCAAAAATTTTCCATCTCAGCGTGAGCAGCCTGCGCCACTACGAGGCGCTCGGCCTTGTTACGCCGGAATACGTCGACCCGTCGACGAATTACCGCTACTACAGCGTCCGCCAGTTTGAGCCGCTCAACACCATCCGGTATCTGCGCGCGATGGACATGCCGCTCACCGAGATCGCTGATTTTCTGCAAAACCGCGACGTGGAGACGATCGAAGAAAAGCTGCGCGCGCAGAAGGCCGCCGTCGTACAGAAGCAAAAGGAGCTCAAGCGCATCGAGCGCAAGCTCGACGCGCGCCTTAGCCAGCTCCAAGATGTGCGGCATGCGCCGCTCGGCGAGATCACGCTCATCCATTCGCCCGCGCTTCGCCTTTTCTGGATCGACACGGCGCTGACCGCGCCGGACTACTCCGCGCTCGAGCTCTCCACGAGCCGTCTTGCCGCCGCGCAGGCCGAAGCGCTGGTCTTCCTCGGCAAGGTCGGCTTCAGCGTATCGCAGGAGCACTTGAACGATGGCAGCTTTGGGCAGTACGACGGCGAATTTCTCGTGCTTGACGAGGCCGACCGCTTTGCGGGCGACGTCATTGATCTGCCCGCTTCGCTCTGCGCATGCGTGCGCTTCCGCGGACACCACGCCGAGTCGCCCGCGCAGTACCGCCGCTTGATGCAGTTCATCCGCGAGGAAGGCTACACCGCCGCCGGATTTTCGCGCGAGATTACAGTCATCGACTACGGCTTCACGACCGACACGGAAAAGTTCGTCACTGAAATCATGATCCCCCTGCAAAAGGTATAAAAAAAGTTCCCGCGTATAAACGTGGGAACTTTTTTTATACTTTTTACTCAATGCCCGCCGCCGGCGATCATCTTGAGGGCGTGGTCAAGCGCGCCGAGCACGGCGCTCAGGTTTTCGCGCGCAGCCTTTTCCGAGCCGGGGAGGTTCAGGATGAGGCTGTTTCTTCTCGTGCCGGCCACGGCGCGGGAAAGCATCGCGCGCGGCGTGATCTGCAAGCTGTAATAGATCATCGCCTGCGGGATCGCGGGAATTTCGCGCTCGAGCACGGCGCGCGTCGCCTCGGGCGTCACGTCACGGGGAGATAAGCCCGTGCCGCCGCTCGTGATGACAAGGCCGCAGTGCTTTTCATCCACGCAGGAGATGAGCTCTTCGCTGATCTTCTCCTGTTCGTCCGGCACGATGGACGTGTACACAACCTCGTAGCCAGCCTCCTTCAGCATCGCGGCCACAGCGGGGCCGCTCTTGTCCTCGTACACGCCCGCGGACGCGCGGTCGCTCACGGTGATGACTGCCGCCTGATAGCTCATAGCATTGCCGCCTTTCTCAAAAGTCGATCGTGCCCTCGCGCACGCGCAGATCATAGGGCTCGTAGACCACCTTGCGGTACGCGTCCACATCGAGCTTCACACCCGTCCAGTCGGAATGGATCTCGCCGGTCTGCTTGATGAGGATATCATAGAGGATATCGTAGGTCACGCCGTCGTCACCCGTCTCCACGATGGTGGAATAGGGCAACGTCTTATGGTAGGTCATGTGCAGGCCCTTGTAGTCGAAGTGGTAGCCGTTGCGCATGCGGCAGCCGTCGAGGCCCTTGTAGGTGAAGCGCTTTTTAAGGTCTGCCAAAATCTTGTCGCCCTCCTCCTGATAGAGGTTCTCGGGCGTCGTCTCGGTGTAGTCGTAGCGGAACTGCACGGGGATGTTGTACTTGCGCCAGCGCTCTGCGTAGTCCACAAGCTCGTCGGCGGGATAGTCCATGTACAGCACGCAGTTCACACGCTTGGGCGTTGCGATACGGGCGACGACCTCGTCGGGCGACTCCTCGACATACTTCGTCAGGTGGCGCGAGATGTTGATGCAGGTGATCTTGTCGCGATTGCGCTCGGTGAAGGCAATCATTTCCTCCGCGCTGCACCCGGGCTGCACGGGGAAGGTCGTGTTGATATAGACCTTGTGGGTCGTGGGGATGGCGTCGAGCATGCGCTGGAGCGCTTTTAAGTTGGCAAACGGCTCGCCGCCGGTGAAAACAAAGTCGCAGCGCGGCGTGATCTCGTCCATCACGGCGATGCTCTTGAGGATCGCCTCCACGCTGAAGCCCTCAGCATGGGCGTATTCCTGCTTGTTCACGCAAAACGGGCAGTGGTTCCGGCAATCGTAGGGTACAAAGATCGTTACCGTCGCGCCGCCCTCGCGCGTCTTGTAGGGATGAGTCATTGGTTCTTGTCCGTCCTCTGTTAAAATTCTATAATGAAAATAGTTTACTCTGAAATATGCAGGATTGCAAGCGATCTTCTGACAGTTTTCTCATTTTGTCGGACATTGCTTTTCCTCGCGCAGAAGAGCGCGCACATAGTCGAACGCCGCGTCCTCGCCCTGCTCCTTGAGTACGAGCAGCATCTTGCCGATGAGCTCGCCGGTCTCGGGATGGATGAGGATATGGCCGCGCGACTTTTCGTAGTAGTCGTAGGCCGAGGCGTCGGTATATTTGTCGCCCTGATAGACCTTGCAGGCGGCAATGCGGTCGCAGAACATTTCGGCTACATATTTGAGCGGCATTTTGCACCCGCCCATGTAGACCTTGCCGTCGTCGGCAATACAGTAGTCGATCCAGTATTCAAAGTGGTGGCGGTTGCGCCCCTTGTGGTGGAGCCACGCAAGGCTCACGCCGTTTTCGCGCCGCTCGGCGTCGTTCGGGCTGCGGTAGCCCTGATAATACTTGACGCCGCGCCAGAATTCCGAGGGGCTGTATTTGCTCAGGTCATGCGTTAACCCCTGATAGTACAGGCCGAGGCGAAAACAGTATTGCCGCACCAGATGGCGATGATGCGTGATGGTTTTAAAGTGCTCGATGGCGCGCATACGGACACCTCCCTGCGTATTCCGGCAGGCCGCCCGCCGCGGTTCGCCGCTTTCCCGCGCGCGTATGTTTCCGTTTGAAGTAATACATGCACAGTTATTGAAATTTTATATCAAATCAGCAGAAAATGCAATAAGGTATTTTTGCAAATAAATTGCGCAAAATGAGCACCAAGGGCGGCAAGTCCCCTGCCCTTTTGTCTCCTCCGCGCGGGAATGGAAAATATTCCCGCGCGGAGCGAGCGTGCCGGAAGGCTTTGCAGAATATCTTCTGTCATTTCGTCCATCACAGCAAAAAGGGCACGGCCTGTTGGCCGCGCCCTTTGTCTGCGATTTGCGAAAGAGCCTTTTTTACAGGTTCTTCTCGTAGCTCTCGATCATCTTTTTAACCATCTGGCCGCCGACAGAGCCAGCCTCGCGGGAGGTCAGATCGCCGTTGTAGCCCTGCTTGAGGTTGACGCCGACCTCGCTGGCGGCTTCCATCTTGAACTTGTTCATAGCGGCCTTGGCCTCGGGGATGTTGAGCTTGTTGCTGTTCTTGCTGGACATAATGATTTTCTCCTTTTCCTACAATTGTTTTTGGTTTCACCTGTTTGAAAGAGTTTTGCTGTTTGGGTATCGCAAGGGTAGTTTGACTCATAAAAAATCGGATATGCAGTTTTTCTGCTGGTAAGTTTTATCAGCGCTTCTTCGCGCACGAACGCTGATTTGACAATCGCTTTTCTTTCCTCTATAATTTATAATCAAAATTGCAACATGACGGAGGTATTTACGTTATGATCTCTTCCGATAACCGCCGCTACGCCTACGGCAAATCTCAGCTCATCGAAGTCATCTGCCAGCTGCGCTTCCCCACCATTCTCTCGATCGACACGCGCGAGCCCGCCGACTTTCAGGAGACCGTGCGCGCGGCGTTCCCGCGCTACCAGTGCCAGGTGGAAAAGCTGCCCGGCGTGAACGGCGCGCCCGCGCGGACGGTCAATAACCACACGTTCATTTCCGAGGACGGCGGCTACAAGCTGAGCCTCACGAAGGACTTTATCGCCCTTTCTACCATGCGCTACACGCACTGGGAGGACTTTGCCGCCCGTCTCGACGAGCCGCTCGGCCAGTTTATCAAGATTTACCGTCCCAACTGCTTTGACCGCGTGGGGCTTCGCTTTGTGAACGCCATTTCGCGCGAGCAGCTTGGCCTCACGGGCCGCCGCTGGAACGATCTGCTCCAGCCGCCGTACCTCGGCATTCTCGACGAGGACGACGTGGACGAGGCAAGCGTCGCCAAGTGCTCGGTCGACGTCGAGCGCAAGCTCGATGCGCTCGCGGCGCTCAAGCTGCACGCGGGCCCAGGCTTTGTCCAGCGCAACATCCGCAGCGGCAATCAGGTTCAGCAGGTACAAGAAAAGGAAGTGCGCTTCATCTTCGATCAGGATGTGTACTCCACCGGCAAAGTGAAGGTCGCCGCCGTGGCGGAAACGCTCAACGCCCTGCACGCACACTCCGACAGCGTCTTTTCCGACGCGATCACCACCGTGCTCCACGACGCGATGGAGCCGGAATATCTGTAAAAGCGATGTGAAGTAAATTTTGGCAAAGAAAACACATGAACTGGCGCTGTGCGGCGTACTGTGCGCGCTCGCGGTCGCCTTCCTCTGGCTCAGCGGCGTCATTCCGCTCTCGACCTACGCCTGGCCGATCCTCGCATCGACTACGCTTTTGCCCGCGCGCGAGGAATGCCGCAAAAGCTACGCATGGAGCTGCTTTGCCGCGGCGGCGGTCTTGGGACTTCTTCTCTGCGCGGATAAGGAAGCGGCCCTCGTTTTTTGCTTTCTCGGCTATTATCCCCTCGTGAAGCCGAATCTTGACGCGATCTCGCCCAAAGCGCTGCGGCTTCTGGCGAAGCTCGGTCTCTGCGCCGTGAGCATGGGCGTCATGTACGCGCTCATCATCTTTGTCTTTAAGCTCCCCGCCGTGGTGCAGGAGTTTTCCGAGAGCGCAGCGTGGCTGCTGTGGGCGACGGCGGCGATGGGGCTGCTGCTCTTTTTCGTCTACGATCTGCTCATCGACCGGCTGGCGGTCGTCTATCGCCGCCGCCGTGGTAAAAAGGCATAAATTTCGGCACTTTTTGTTATTCATCTTACCAAAATACAGCATGAAAGCGCGGTTTTCCGTTGTGGAAAGCCGCGCTTTGCCGTATACTGAATTTGGGCAATTTTGCTCACTTCCATTCCCTCCCGCCTGCGCTACTCCACCTTTTACGTACCGCTCGCGGGAAATACAAAAGGAGGAACGTTTTCCGCCGAACCGGCGGTGCGGCAGTGTGGAGACCTGCCGTAAAGCGGCGCGCTCAGGCGGCTGCGAGGTCCTGCATCGCGGAGGCGGCAGGACTGCGGTTCACGATTATGGCAGAGGTCATTCTGAAAAATGTCCGAAAGGTCTACCCCAACACCGAAAGCAAGAAGAAAAAGAAGAAAGACGAGGCCGTCGAAAAGAAGAACAATCTGGAGATCACCGACGAAGGCGTTGTCGCCGTGCAGAACTTCAATATCGACGTGGCCGACAAGGAGTTCATCGTGCTCGTCGGCCCGAGCGGCTGCGGCAAGTCGACCACGCTGCGCATGATCGCCGGTCTCGAGGAGATCAGCGGCGGCGAGCTCTTCATCGACGGCAAGCAGATGAACGACGTCGCGCCCAAGGACCGCGACATCGCGATGGTCTTCCAGAACTATGCGCTCTATCCGCACATGACCGTCTATGAAAACATCGCCTTCCCGCTCAAGCTCAAGAAGATCGCGGAGACGGACGCGGACGGCAAGACGCATCTCAAGAAAATGCCCAACGACGAGATCGACCGCCGCGTGCGCGAGGCGGCCGAAGTCCTCGACATCACTCAGTTCCTCGACCGCAAGCCCAAGGCGCTCTCCGGCGGCCAGCGCCAGCGCGTGGCCATCGGCCGCGCCATCGTCAGAAGCCCCAAGGTTCTGCTGATGGACGAGCCGCTCTCGAACCTCGACGCGAAGCTGCGCAACCAGATGCGCGCGGAGATCATCAAGCTGCGCGAGAAGATCGACACCACCTTCATTTACGTCACGCACGATCAGGTCGAAGCCATGACCCTCGGCGACCGCATCGTCATCATGCGCGACGGCTACATCCAGCAGATCGGCACGCCGCAGGAGGTCTTCAACCATCCGGCGAACCTGTTCGTCGCGGGCTTCATCGGCTCGCCGCAGATGAATTTCTTTGAAAACTGCCAGCTCACGAAGACTGCCGGCGGCTATACGCTCACCGTCATGGGCGAGACTATCACGCTCACCGCGGAGCAGAGCGCAAAGCTCGCCGCCGCAGGCGTCGAGAGCCGCAGTGTCACCGCGGGCGTGCGCCCCGTGCATATCTCGCTCGGCGAGAGCGGCATCCCTGCTGAGGTCGACGTCAGCGAGCTGATGGGAAGCGAGCTGCATCTGCACCTTGCCGCGAATGGGCAGGATGTTGTGGCAGTCATTCCCACCGCGAATATTGATCCGATGGCGTATGCGCGGCATACGGCGGTGAAGTTTGGGTTTGATGCCAAACTGGTGCATTTGTTTGATGCTGATTCTGAAAAGAATCTCATTTGATTTTTGGAAAATTTCCCTTTTAAGGGAAGAATATTGCAGCCCAAGGGCTGCGTGAATAAAGGGGGCCATTCTCTCACGTGAGAGAATGGCCCCCTTTGACCCCCAAGAGAACGCAAGGGGCGCTGCCCCTTGACCCCGACATTGCTGGTCTGGAGCTTGAAGAGCTGCACGCGCTGCGCAATCAGGTGCGGTGTACATGGCTTCGCCATGAATCCCTACGTTTCGACACATCCAGCAACCGCGCCTTACTATCGTGAGGCGCGTGTGACGTTACGTCGGCGGCAGACTGCCTGCGGAATGCGGCATTGCTGCGCTCGCCGCATTGATTAGCACTCCGGTAGGCGGAAATTAGTCTGCACTCCTACAAGATGAGCAGAGCGGCAGCGGATAGTAGGAGCAGGTCAAATCGTATAGCAATGCTAACGCGGCAAAGCCGCGCGCAGGCAGCTGCATTCCGGAGGCACAAAGATTGTTCAAGCTCCAAACTGCCAATCTAAACCTTTCTCTTGGGGGATCTAAAGGGGGCCATTCTCTTTTGTGAAAGAGAATGGCCCCCTTTGCCGTTCCCCTGCGACGCGCAGGGAACTATATCATTCGATGGAAAGCTGATACTTAATAGGCAACGCCCCAATAAATATCAGTAGTGCACTCTTTGCCGCAGCAGACGCACTTGCCGGTGGTGCCGCTCTGCTTGAGGGGCATGCAGCGGGAGGAAACGCCCGCCTGTTCCTTCATCTTGAGCTCACACTCGAGGTTGCCGCACCACTTGGTGCGAGCGAAGCCGCCGCGGCCGGAGGCCATCGCCTTAACCTCGTCGATGGTTTTAAGATCAAACGTGTTGTCTTCCAGATTCTTTTCCGCCACGGCGTA
This sequence comes from Oscillibacter sp. ER4, assembly GCF_000765235.1. Lineage (GTDB taxonomy): Bacteria > Bacillota > Clostridia > Oscillospirales > Oscillospiraceae > Hominicoprocola > Hominicoprocola fusiformis. Next base: position 64,368 of record NZ_JPJG01000014.1, read on the forward strand.
CATGTTGTCATGGATGGCGTCAAGCAGCGCCTTGATCTCGTCAACGATCCCCTCGATCTTGGCCGTGACCTTTTCGCCGTTGTCGCGGCGGACGAGGCAGCAGTTGCCCTCGGCCAGGTCGCGGGGACCGAGCTCGAGGCGGATGGGCACGCCGCGCATCTCGTACTCAGCGCACTTCCAGCCCATAGACTGGTCGCTGTCGTCCAGCTTGACGCGGACGTCGGCGGCGATGAGGTCCGCCATCACGCTCTTGGCGGTCTCGAGCACCTCGGGATTCTTATGCGCGGCGATGGGCACGATGACGACCTGCGTGGGCGCGATGCGCGGGGGCAGGACAAGGCCGTTGTTGTCGCCGTGGGTCATGATGACCGCGCCGATCATGCGCGTGGTGGAGCCCCAGGACGTCTGGAACGGGTACTGGAGCTTGTTGTCGCGGCCGGTGAAGGTCACGTCATAGGCGCGGGAGAACTTATCGCCAAAGTAGTGGCTCGTCGCACCCTGAAGCGCCTTGCGGTCCTTCATCATGCACTCGACGGTATAGGTCGCCTCGGCGCCCGCGAACTTCTCCTTCTCGGTCTTGCGGCCGGGGACGACGGGGATGGCGAGCACGTGGCGGAAGAAGTCGGCGTAGCAGTTGAGCTGCTGCATCGTCTCGGCCTGCGCCTCCTCGGCGGTCTCGTGGATGGTGTGGCCCTCCTGCCACCAGAACTCGCGCGAACGCAGGAACGGGCGGGTGGTCTTCTCCCAGCGGATGACGGAGCACCACTGGTTGTAGAGCATCGGCAGCTGGCGGTAGGTCTGCAATACGCGGGACCAGTGGTCGCAGAACATCGTCTCGGACGTGGGGCGGAAGGCAAGGCGCTCTTCGAGCTTCTCGCTGCCGCCCATCGTGACCCACGCGACCTCGGGCGCGAAGCCGTTGACGAGCTCGCTCTCTTTCTTGAGCAGGCTCTCAGGGATCAGAACGGGCATCGCCACGTTCTCGTGTCCGGTCTTTTTAAACTCCGCGTCCATCAAACGCTGCATATTCTCCCAGATGGCGAAGCCATAGGGGCGCAGGATAGTAAAGCCCTTGACGCTGGCATACTCAACAAGCTCCGCCTTGCGGCAGATGTCGGTATACCATTGGGCGAAATCGTCTTCCAGATTCGTGATCTGTTCTACCTTTTTATCTTTTGCCATGTTTATGTTCTCCCTCAGTTTCAGGATAGAGTTCTGAACTGTTATTGTATTGTTTTTGCGCCGAATTGTCAAGCACAGGCGCGGAAAAGGTGCGGAGCGGCAACGCCTTTCCGCACCTTTCTGTATTTTTCTCACACCACCGTCGGGAAACGGAGGATGGCCTTGAAGAGGTCGCCATCGATGGCGAGTGACATCTTCCCACCCTGCAGCTCCGTCAAGCTCTGCGCGATGGAGAGGCCGAGGCCGTTTCCCTCGGTCGAGCGCGAGCTGTCGCCGCGCACAAAGCGCTCCATCAATTCCTCGGCGGGAATGTTCAGCGCCGCGCGCGAGGTGTTCTTGAAGGTCACGACCGCGTCGCCGCCGGTCTTTTCAAGCGTCAGATAAACGCGCGTGCCATTCTGCGCGTATTTGCAGATGTTCGAGAGCAGATTGTCGATCACGCGCCACATCAGCGCGCCGTCCACATTGCAGAAGAGCTCCTTGTCCGGCATCACGCTCACGAGCGTCAGCTCCGCCGCGCTCAGCTTGTCGCCGTACTCGCCCTCGACCTGCGATAGAAGCTCGTTCATGCTGCACCGCACGGCGTTCACGGGCAGGTTACCCGTCGTGGCCTTGCTGGCCTCGACCAAGTCCTCCGTGAGCTTTTTGAGCTTGAACGCCTGCCGCTTGAGGACGGCGAGGTATTCTTCCTCCTGCTCGGGAGTGTGCTCATGCTGCAAAAGATCAACGTAGTTGATGATGCTCGTGAGCGGCGTCTTGATGTCGTGCGAAACGTTTGTGATAAGTTCCGTTTTGAGCCGCTCGCTCTTGAGCTGCTTGTCGATGGCCGCAGCCATGCCGTCGCCGATGGAATTCAAGTTCTCGGCGTGGCGCTTAACGTCCCAATACATCCACTTTGTGTCCACCTGCGCGTCAAGATTGCCGGCGGCGAGGGCTTCGCCCTCCTTCTGGAGCTTTCGCAGCTGCGCGGAAAAAAGGCACGCCGCAACGGAGAGAAGAAAAAGAAGCGTCACGAGCTTAAAGTATCCGTCGTAATAGCCTGCATCCGCCAGGATCACGGTCGCTGCACTGACAAGAACGCAGAGCGCGGCCGTGCGCCAGATCATCGGAATGGCGTGCAGAAGATTCGCCACGCCGCGGCCGAAGGCGCAGAGCACGCCCCAGCACCACTTGACGATCTTCCAGCACAGGCATAACACCTTATAGATGAGCGTTCCCTTCCACAGTCCGCCCACCTTGACGCGCGCACAGAATGTCACCCACGCGGCAAAGACGAGCACCGCCAGCGCAAAGCTCATCGCCAGCAGCAGCACATCGTAGGGCGGGGTGTAAAAGCTCACATAGGAGTAGACCTCCTCCACTGCCACACACAGCAGCGCAATGATCGTGCCGTCAACGAGAAGATAGAGGTCGAAGGGGATTCTTTCCTGCCAGCCGCCCTGCAGCTCGCCGTCCTCGTGCCGCGCCGCCGTGCGGGCGAGGAAGATGAGCAGGAACAGCTCCATCGCGCCAAAGAGGATGAGCATCTCCAGGGCGTTCTGCCCCCAGTTTTCTGCCTTGTCATAAAATACCTTTGCCCAGTAGATATCATCCTGCGCGGGAAGGCCCTTCACAAGGTAGACATCAAAGGTCTTGTCAACATAAACGGTGCTGTAGCAGAAGGTATCACCGTCGCTGACGTTGCTGAACTCCACCTTGTCCTGCTCGTCCGTCACACGGAAGCGAATGTTGCTGTAGCTGTCTCCCTTGGAGTAGATCTTGTCGAAATCATAGTTTCCGCCTTCCATGGCGATATAGTCGTCGCAGATCTCCCACGTCTTTTTGCCGACCGCATTCAGGCAGAGGTCGCTCGTGTAAAAGTCCCGACCCATACCGCCGTAGGAGTAGACAAGCCCCACAGCATAGGTGAGGATGACCGGCACGAGCGCCGCCGCCAGCAAAAAAGCGACCGTCTTTGTCCAGAAATTGCGTATCCACGCAGCCTTCATTTCTTGTCCTCCATTTTATACCCCAGCCCCCACACGACCTTCAGGTAGCGCGGCTCGGAGGGGTTGATCTCTAATTTTTGCCGCAGGTGGCGGATGTGCACGCTCACCGACGTCTCCGCCCCCAGCGAATCCTCCTTCCACACCAGCTCATAGATCTGCGCGGAGGAGTAGATGCGCCCGGGGTTCTTCATCAAAAGGCGCAGGATGTTGAATTCGATGGGCGTGAGGGCGACCTCGTCGCCGTCCACGCTGACGCTCTTTTTCTCCTCGTCGAGCACGATGGGGCCGACGGTGTAGACGTTCGGCTTCTCCTCTTCCTTTTTTGCGCCCAGCTGCGTGTAGCGCCGCAGCTGAGAGCGCACGCGCGCCAGCACCTCCACGGGGTCAAAGGGCTTTGTGATGTAGTCATCCGCGCCGATGTTCAGGCCCAGAACCTTGTCGCTGCTCTCGCTCTTGGCCGTGAGCAGGATGATGGGCACGTTGCTCTTTTCGCGCAGCTTCGCCGTCGCGGCGATGCCGTCGAGCTGGGGCATCATGATGTCCATCAGGATCAGATGGATGTCGTTCTTCTCCACGACCTCCAGCGCCTCGCGCCCGTTGCTCGCCTCAAACAGGCAGTAGTCCCCGCCGGAGAGATAGATCTTGAGCGCGTTGACAATGTCCTGTTCGTCGTCACAAATCAGAATGTTGTACATTTTCTCACCTCATGTTGGTCATTGTATCAGCCGTTTTCAAACAAAAACAGCGATTGTTTCTTAATTCTTACTTAATATCCTCTCAAAAAAGGCCGAAAGGGGCTTCCTTTCGGCCTTTCTCGGTTGTTTTCTTATCTTTTTCGGTCAATTTTGCGATAAAGGCGGAGCGCTCTCTCCGCCGCGACGCCCGCGGCGTGCGTAAGGCTGCGCGCGTTGTAATGAAGCTCTGCAAAGCAGAACGCGGACTTCCCCGCCGCCGCGAGGCACAGAGACTTTTCTTCTTTTTTCCGCCGGCTGTACCAGATCGACATAGTTCTCCTCCTCACAAATCACACCCGTCGAGCGCAGCAAGGCCGAAGCGCGCGGCGAGGCTGATCTTCGCGCGCTCGTCGTCCGAGGATGCAACATCGAATTTCGTGCGCAGCTCACGCAGGAACAGGCCGCGCAGCGAATCCTCCTGCGCTCGCGCCCAGACGTCCTCGCCAATGCGCGTCTCATCGCGCAGCTCCAAGTGGAAGAAGTCGGGCGCAAACTGCTCTTCGATCGACTTGAGATCAAGCCCGCGCTCATCCGTCTCTCCGGTGAAAATAATGCGGTAAATATCGCGCACAGTCGCATCCGGCAGGGCCGCGCGCAGCGCGTCCTCTGCCGATCTTCCCGTCACATCGACGTTCAGGACCTCATACCGTCTGCGCGCGAACGGCACAAACGAAAGTTCGGCCTTCCCGCGCTCCACCGTGCCCGTAAGGATGCCCTTTTCGCCCAGCTCGTCGAAACCGCGGCCCTCCGGGCAGCCGGAGTAGGCGTAGGTCGTCTGCCCTTCGCGCAGGAAACCGCCGAACTGGTGTGTGTGGCCGAGCGCAAGATAGTCGATCCCGCTCTCCTTGATCTGCTCTTTCGTGAGGGGATCGTAGCGCGATTCCGTGGCGGAGATATCACCGTGCAGCACCATCAGATGGATGAAATCGTCCTCCGGTGCGCGGAAGCCCGCAAGCAGGCTCTCATCCTGCACCGGCGCGGTAAACGCCGCTCCGTACACGGCGCACTGAAGCTCCGGAAGCTCCACGCGCTCGACCGTCTTCGACGTGAAGACGTGCACGTTCTCCGGCCAGGAAAGCGTCGCGTAGGGTGACTTCGCGCTGTACGGGTCGTGGTTGCCGGGGGCGATGAACACCCGCGCCTGCATTGCGCCCAGCGCCTCAGAGAGCGCTTCCAGCGTCTCGCGATAGGTCGTGTCGCTGTCGAACAGGTCGCCCGCGAGCAGCACGAGATCGACGCCGTTCTGATTCACGTAATTGCAAAGCCGCGTCAGCAGCTCGCGGCTCTCGCGGCGGCGCTGGCGCGCCTGCTCGGCGCTCAGCGCGCCGAACGCGCTGTCCAAATGGAAGTCCGCCGCGTGGACGATCTTCACGCTCATGTGTTCTCTCCTCTCATGCCTGCGGGGCGGGCGCTTTCTCCTTGCACACGTCGACCCAGGCGACAAAGTTTGAGGAATACTTCTCAAGCTCGTCGCAGGTCATCTCGATGGCGCTGTTCGCGCTGCCCGCCGCGGGGAAAACCGTGTCGAAGCGTTTGAGCGATACATCGAGATAGGTCTTCACATTCTCCGGCAGAGCAAACGAGCACACGCCGCCCGGCGCGTGGCCGGTGAATGCGCAGGCCTCGTCAAAGGTCAGCATCTTTGCTTTCACGTGGAAATACGCCTTGTACTTGGCGTTGTCGATCTTCCTGTCCCCCGCCGTCACGATGATGATGGGCGCATCGTCCGCGAGCTTGAAGCTCATGGACTTCGCGATGCGCGCGCCCTCCACGCCGACGGCGACGGCGGCCAGCTCGACCGTCGCGCTCGACACGTCGAACTCGCGGATGCGGTCGGCGATGCCGAAGTGTTCAAAATAGGCTCTCACTTTTTCGATGGACATTTGCGTTGTTCCCTTCTATCTCGCGCTTTCTCAGCGCACATCGACGCGCTCGACGCCCACGCAGAGCCCCGTCGCGTCATCCAATGTAAAAATCGCTCCCTGCATCTTGCCGGCGCTCTTCTCCGGCTCGCGGTAGCGGCCCGGGAGACCGCCGAGAAACGTCTCGACCGACTGCTCGGGCTTGATACCGAGCACGCTGCGCACCGCCCCCGTCATGCCGAGGTCCGTGAGGTAGCCCGTCCCCTTGGGGAAGACCTCTTCGTCCGCCGTCGGCACGTGGGTGTGCGTGCCCCAGATGGCGCTGACGCGGCCATCGAGGTAATAGGCCATGGCGAGCTTTTCGCTCGTCGCCTCGGCGTGGAAGTCAAGCAGCGTGAACGTCGGCTTTTCGCCGCTTTTGAGCAGTTCGTCCGCCGTTTTGAACGGATTGTCCGCATGGAACGCGAGGTCGCAGCGGCCGATGAGGTTCATCACCGCGATGCGGGCGCGCCCGCAGTCGAAAACGCCGTAGCCCCTTCCCGGCACGCGCGCGCCGAGATTGTGCGGCCGCAGAATATACGGGCAGTCGTCGAGGTAGTCGGTGATCTGCATCTTGCCGACTGTGTGGTTGCCAAGCGTGATGACGTCCGCTCCCGCAGAGAAGATGCGCTCGGCGTCGTTCGGCATCAGGCCGACCATCGCGGCATTCTCGCCGTTGACCACGGTGAAGTGGATGTTCTTGAGTTTTTTCACGGCGCGCAGATGGTGCTCGAGGCAGCTGACGCCGCAGCCGCCCACCACATCGCCGATGGCCAGAATATTGTAGAGCATGGCGTTCCTCCGCTTTGCGTTTTCCCCAGTATAGCAAGGCGCGGGACAAAACGCAAGAAAGGCATGAAAAAAGGCCCCGCAAAAGCGGAGCCTTTTTCTTATTTCGCGTATTCGATGGCGGTCGTCTCGCGCAGGACGTGCACCTTGATCTGGCCGGGATATTCCATCTCTTCCTCGATCTTTTTGGCAAGCTCGCGCGCCAGAATGACCATCTGGTCCTCGCTGACCTGGTCGGGCTTGACCATCACGCGCACCTCGCGGCCGGCCTGAATGGCATAGGCCTTGTCGACGCCGGGATAGCTGCCGGTGATCTCCTCAAGCTGCTCGAGGCGCTTGATGTAGTTCTCCAGATTCTCGCGGCGGGCACCGGGACGGGCGGCAGAGATCGCATCCGCCGCCTGCACGAGGCAGGCAACGATGGTCTGCGGCTCCACGTCGTTGTGGTGCGCCTGCACGGCATGGATGATGTCGTCCTTTTCGTGGTACTTGCGCAAAAATTCGACGCCGAGGGCGACGTGCGTACCCTCCATCTCGTGGTCGACGGCCTTGCCGATATCGTGCAGCAGGCCTGCGCGCTTGGCGGCGTAAACATCCGCGCCCAGCTCGGCGGCCATCATGCCCGCAAGGTGCGAGACCTCGATAGAGTGCTGCAGAACGTTCTGGCCGTAGCTCGTGCGGTAGTGCAGGCGGCCGAGCATCTTCACAAGCTCGGGATGCAGACCGCGGATGCCGGTCTCCAGCACGGCGCGCTCGCCCTCGGACTTGATGATGGCGTCCACCTCACGGCGGGCCTTGTTGACCATCTCTTCAATGTGCGTGGGATGGATGCGGCCGTCGGCGATGAGCTTTTCGAGCGCCAGGCGCGCGACTTCGCGGCGCACGGGCTCGAAGCACGAGACGGTGATCGCCTCGGGCGTGTCGTCGATGATGAGGTCGACGCCCGTGAGCGTTTCGATCGTGCGGATGTTGCGGCCTTCGCGGCCGATGATGCGGCCTTTCATCTCGTCATTGGGCAGGGGCACCACACTGACGGTGATCTCGGCAACATGGTCGGCAGCGCAGCGCTGGATGGCAGAGGCGACGATCTCGCGGGCGCGGGAATCGGCCTCGTCCTTGGCGCGCTGCTCCAGCTCCTTGATCTTGAGCGCGGTCTCGTGCGTCACTTCGCTCTCGACCTGCTCGATCAGGTACTTCTTGGCGTCTTCGGCAGTAAAACCGGAAATACGTTCGAGCATTTCGGTCTGGCTGCGCTTGATGATCTTGATTTCTTCGTTTTCCTTGTCCAGAGCGGCATGCTTCTGGTTGAGAGCCTCCTCGCGCTTTTCCAGCGCGTCGGTCTTGCGGTCGAGGTTCTCCTCCTTCTGCTGGAGCCGGCGCTCCTGCTTCTGCTGCTCGGCGCGGCGTTCCTTGACTTCCTTCTCGTATTCGTTTCTGGAGCGCAGGATATCTTCCTTTGCCTCCAACATGACTTCGCGTTTCTTGTTTTCAGCGCTCTTGATCGCTTCGTTGACAATACGAAGAGCCTCTTCATCGGCGTTGGAGATCTTCTCCTCGGCGCGCTTAGCGGCTCTCTTGCGAATCCAAATACCAAGAAGAATGCCAATGACGAGCGTCCCCACCGCGATAAGCGCAGCGTAGAGATAGCTGATCATGCGATTCCTCCTGTGTGCTTTTTTTGATCGATGCGATTGATCTATCGTTGGGTTTTTGAATCATAAACGGGAGATTCCCCTTCTCTCCCCTCCATAAATCCAAAAAACATTGTAAACTTTTTATGACCAGCTGTCAAGGAAAAGTCGCGTTCGGAAAATATCGGAAACGGGCGAAGATCACACCGCGATGTAGGCCTGCGCCGCGTAGCCGAGCTGCTCGTCGTAGCCCACGGAGTACCAGCCCTGATAGCTCCCGTAGACCTGCACGCTTTCGCCGTTCGGGATGCTGCCGACTGTTTCCCCGTCGATGCCCGGGTAGCTTCGCAGGCGCAGGGCTGAGCCCTCCGTCGTGACGACGCCGGTGCGCACGAGCTGCGGGTAAATGAACGGCAGGCCGAAATACTCCGTCAGTCCCCGCGCGATGGCCTGCGCCGCGGCGTCGAGGTTATTTTCGATCCAGCGCGCATCGTCGTAATTGTCGTGATAGCCGAGCTCGATGAGATTCGCAGGGTATCTGGGCCGCCGCACCTCGCCGAGCGTTGTGGTCGCCTGCGTCGTCACCTTTGCAGGCAGCGGGTAGACCATGCGCAGCTGCGCGGCGAAGAGCTCGGCAGCACGCTTTCCGTCGCTGCTCGTGGGATAGTAAAAGACGATGATGCCGCGGTTCTTCCCCGCCTGCTCCTCCCCCGAGGCGTTGGAGTGCAGGGCAAGGTAAAAGTCAAAGCCGCCGAGGCTGTTCGCCTGCGCGATGGACGAGGCCGCGGTCATCTCCGGCGTGTTGCGCACAAAGGAGATGGTGTTTGCGTAAAGGTACGGCTCGAGCGTGTCGGCCAGCAGATTCATCCAGTATTCCTCGCTGCCACTGCCGTCGACATACGGGTTCCAATCCTGCGTGGAGGGACTCAAATAAATTCTGGGCATGTGCAAAACCTCCCGTCGTTTCCAGCCTATGCTTGAAAAGCGGCGCACATGCAAAAAAAAGAGACCGCCGAAGCGGTCTCTTTTTCATTAGCAGGATGCTTTGCGTTACACGGACGCAGCCGCCTTGTCCTTCTTGTTCTCGATACGCTGGAGAACGAGGACGACGACCAGCACCGCAAGACCCGCAAGGTCAGTGACCGTGCCGGGGATGACCATCAGCAGGCCGCCGATGACCAGTGCGACGCGGCTGATCGCCTTCATGTCGCGGATCAGGTAGCCCATCTGGCCGGAGGCGATAGACGCCATACCGAGGGTCGCGGAGATGACGATGGAGGCAACGCTCAGGAAGTTGACGTCGCTGCCGACAAAGATCAGGGCGTTATTGTAAGCAAAGATGTAGGGGATGATGAACGCCGCGATTGCGAGACGGGTCGCGTTCCAGGCGGTCTTCATCGGGGTAGCCTTGGCGATGGCGGAACCGGCGTAGGCAGCCAGCGCAACGGGCGGGGTGATGTCTGCGACGATACCGAAGTAGAAGCAGAACATGTGGGCAGCCATCAGGTTGAGACCCATGCCGGAGGCAAGGATCGGCGCGCAGGTGGTGGCCATGATAATGTAGTTCGCGGTGGTGGGAACGCCCATGCCGAGCACGATGCAGCAGAGCATCGTCAGCACGAGAGCGATGATCAGGTGACCGTTGGACAGACCGACGATCGCGCCGATGAGCACCTGGCCGAGGCCGGTCATGGTGACGACGCCGGCGATGATACCAGCCATACCGCAGGCGATACCGACGCTCAGGCAGTTCTTGCCGCCGTTTTCAAACGCGTCGATGATGGTGGGCAGGCTCTTGACGTTGGGCTTGCTGATGGCGTAGTTGATAACCAGCAGCGCGAAGGCGATGGCAAGGCAGAGCGTGCTGCCGTTCTCGCCCATGAAGGTGCCCGGCTCGAAGCTGCGGCTCATGAGGGTCATGAACAGAAGCGGGATCAGGGGGATGGCCATGACGAGCTTCTTCTTGCCCTCTTCACGGCTGATCATGGCGACGACCACGCAGTAAAGGGTCGCGTACACGGCGGCGGTGGCCATCGTGAAGCCGATCATGATCATGTAGACCAGAACGACCAGCGGGAGGATGAGGTAGATCTGCGGGAGCAGGATCTTCCACTTGGGGAGCTCTTCGCGGGGCAGGCCCTTGAGGCCGAGCTTCTTGGCCTTGAAGTGCACGCCGAGGAAGATGCCGAGGAAGTACAGGAATGCGGGCAGGATCGCACGCACGATGATATCAGCATAGGGAACGCCGACCATTTCCGCCATCAGGAACGCCGCAGCGCCCATGATCGGGGGCATGATCTGACCGCCAGTGGAAGACGCAGCCTCGACCGCGCCGGCAAACTCCGGGGGATAACCGGTCTTCTTCATCATCGGGATGGTGACGGAACCGGTGGTCACGGTGTTACCGACGGAGGAACCGGAGACCATGCCGCAGAGGGCAGAGGAAACGACCGCGACCTTTGCAGGACCGCCGGAAGCCCAGCCGACCAGCGCGTTCGCGCAGTCGATGAAGAAGTTTGCAACACCCGTGGCCTCAAGGAAGGCACCGAAGATGACGAACAGCGCGATGTAGGTCGAGCAGACGCCGATCGGGGTGCCGAGGATACCGGTCGTGGTGTAGAAGAGGTTATACATAACGGTCTTTAAGTCCTTGCCCGCACCTAAGAAGGCGTAGAGCACGAACACCGTCGCTACGCAGATGATCGGCATACCGACCACGCGGCGGCAGCACTCGACGAGGATCAAAGTGCCGATGATTGCAAATACGATCAGAAGGGGGATGGAAATGCTGCCGATCTGCACGACAAAGGCCTTCTGGATTCGCGTACCGGCAGATACGATTTTTTCAAGATTTAAGGGGTAGAAGAAGAAGCAGAACGCGCCGACTGCCGCCATGACGATATCGTACCAAGGCATGTAGTTGACCTTCTGAGAGCCCTTCTTGATGGGGTAGTAGATAAACACGAGAATGATGACCAGGCCGAGGAAGAGCGGACGGCGCGCACGCTCGTCCATCTTGATCCACATGTTCATCACGATCAGGAAAATGCCGAACAGTGCCGTAAGGACACGCAGAATCTTGCGGGGAGTCCCCTCCCAGACGCGCGTGTTCGACTCACGGTCGTACTTTTTCATGATCGCATCGACGTCTTCCATGGTGCCGACGTCGTTGTCGACTGCAACATTGTTGAGCTTTTCGTTTTCAGCCATGATGCAATTTCCTCCTAATTCTATTTGAGAGCATCCGTGCGCTCAGACGAGCCAGAATTCGTAATTAAAACGCACAGGCGCGTTTTTTCCACACAAATCACGCAGACTGACATCCTCGCCGTTTACATTGAGTACATGGTCAGAGACCGTACCGACAATGTAGCCGACGTTTGTCCTGTCCTGATGGATGTTTCGGATGACCATTGCCCAGCCCTTGTAATCGGGGCGGTCCACATAGACCTTGTCAAGCGTTTCACCGGGGTTGAGCTCCGTCTGCACGCCTGCGCCAAAGGAGCAATAGGTCGTCTCCTCCACATAGATCGTTTTGTTTTCGATCTCGTAGGTATCGGTCAGGGGGTATTTGTTCACGGAATGGATAAAGGTCACGGAAAAGCGGTCTCCCTCGCCCATTTTGTACCGGGCGTAGACCTCGCCGGTGTCGCGGTTGCGCAGGGTCAGATAGTAGCCGGAGCGAGGAAGAAGCACGGCGGCCGCTGCAATAATCGTTATTATTGCAGCGGCCGCAATTATGTATTTCCGCAGATGAGAATTCACGTCAATACACGGTAGCGATCCTGCTTACAGGACGCCGATTTCCTTGTAGTACTTCTCAGCACCGGGATGCATGGTGACGGTCGCACCGGCGGAGGCAGCCTCGGGATCGAGGAAGCCGAACTTGGCGTGGCCTTCGGTCAGAGCGTCCTTGTTGTCGAACATGGCCTTGACGAACTCATAAACGACATCCTCGCTCAGCTCTTCGGAGGCAACGAGAGTAGCCTGGATAGCGACGCAGGTAACGTCGGCATCCTGACCGGTGTAGGTGCCGGCAGCCAGATCGTCACGGATCAGGAACGGATATGCCTCCTGGATGGCGGTGAGCTCATCGTCGCTCAGGGAGACGAGGTTGAGGGTGTTGGTGGTGGCATAGTCGACGATAGCGGTCGTGGGAGCACCGGCGACAGTGAAGGCGGCGTCGATCTTGCCGTCCTTGAGCTGGTCAACGCCATCCTGGAAGGAGCCGTTCACCGCAGTGACATCGTCCTTGGTAAGACCCGCAGCGCTGAGGACCTGCCAGGCGTTGATCTCGGTACCGGAACCAACGTCACCGACGCAGATGGTCTTGCCCTTGAGGTCGGACACGGTGTTGATGCCGGGCTTGGCAAGGATCTGAACGGTCTCGTTGTAGATACCGGCGACCCAAAGAGCGTTGGTCTCGGGAGCGCCGTCGAAGGAGTTGGTGCCCTCGTGTGCGTAGTTGATAACGTCGGACTGCAGAATGGCCATCTGAGCCTCGCCGTCGGTGATCATGTTGACGTTCGCGACGGAAGCGCCGGTGGACTCAACATTGAGGGTGGAAAGGGTCAGCTTGGAGTCGAGGACGGTCTTGAGAACGCCGCCGACAGCATAGTAGGTACCGGAGGTACCGCCGGTCGCCAGAGTGATCGCGACGGGGGAATCGGAGCTGGTGTCGCCGTCGTTGTTCTGGCTGTCGTCCGTCTTCTCACCGCCGCAGGCGACCAGCGCGAAGACCATCGCGAGAGAGAGGATCAGAGCTAAAAACTTTTTCATACGCAATCTCCTTTTTGATTCTTCCGGCATTCACCGCTTCACCGGCACATGCTCCGCCGCGTGGGGGCGCTTCGGAGCACCTACGTTGGAGAAGCGTTGAATTCCGAAATTTACTTGCCTCTTTCAGGCAATCTCATTATAACCGAATGACAGGTCTATTGCAAGACGTTTTTACTTTTTTGGATATTTCGCCAAATTATCGTTGAATTGCGTCATCATTCGACCGATTATTTCGTTAAACATTTATCAGGTTTTCAAATTTTTCTTTAGGTATAAAAAATCAGGGCGGCAAAGCGCCGCCCTGATTCTATGAAAGGCTCAAATGCTAATTATGCAAAATCGGTATGCTATTATTTCTTTTCCTTGTTGTCCACGACCTGCTTGAGAAGCGCGGAGAACTCGTCCATGCTCATCGCGCCGAGGTCGCCGTCCGCGCGGTGGCGCGGGGAAACGGTGCCGTTCTCCATGTCGCGGTCGCCGACGACCACCATGTAGGGGACCTTCTCCATCTGCGCGTCGCGGATCTTGCGGCCGATCTTCTCGTTGCGGTAGTCGACCTCGACGCGGAAGCCCATATTCTCGAGCCTTTTCGCCTGCTCGGCGCAGTAGTCGGCGGCGCGGTCGGTAACGGGCAGGAAGCGCACCTGCTCGGGCGCCATCCACGTCGGCAGCGCGCCGGCGTACTCCTCGATGAGGTAGGCGAGCGTGCGCTCGTAGCAGCCAAGAGACGTGCGGTGGATGATGTACGGCAGCTTCTTCTCGCCGTTTTCGTCGATGTAGTACATGCCGAAGCGCTCGGCGAGCAACATGTCGATCTGGATGGTGACGAGGGTGTCTTCCTTGCCGTAGACGTTCTTATACTGGATGTCGAGCTTCGGGCCGTAGAATGCGGCCTCGTCGATGCCGACGGTGTAGTCGACGTCGAGGTCCTTGAGGATGCGCTCCATCACGCTCTGGGCGTGATCCCACTGCTCCTTCGTGCCCTCGTACTTGTTGTTCGGGTTCGCGGGATCCCACTGGGAGAAGCGGAACGTGCACTTGTCAAGAAGGCCGACGGTGCCGAGGCAGTACTTGGCAAGGTCGAGGCAGCCCTTGAACTCCTCTTCGAGCTGGTCGGGGCGCAGGACGAGGTGGCCTTCGGAAATGGTGAACTGACGCACGCGGATGAGGCCGTGCATCTCGCCGGAATCCTCGTTGCGGAACAGCGTCGAGGTCTCGCCCAGGCGCATCGGCAGGTCGCGGTAGGAGCGCTGGCGGTTCAGGTAGACCTGATACTGGAACGGGCAGGTCATCGGGCGCAGGGCGAAGCACTCCTTCGTCTCGTCATACGGGTCGCCGAGGATGAACATGCCGTCGAGATAGTGATCCCAGTGGCCGGAGATCTTGTAAAGGTCGCGCTTGGCCATGAGCGGGGTCTTGGTGAGAAGATAGCCGCGCTTCTGCTCGGTATCCTCGACCCAGCGCTGGAGCACCTGCACGACGCGCGCGCCCTTAGGTAGCAGCACCGGAAGGCCCTGACCGATGCAGTCGACGGTGGTGAAATATTCGAGCTCGCGGCCGAGCTTGTTGTGGTCGCGCTTGACGGCCTCCTCGCGCTCTTTGAGGTAGGCGTCCAGCTCTTCCTTCTTCGGGAAAGCGACGCCGTAGATGCGCTGGAGCACCTCGCGGTTCGAGTCGCCGCGCCAGTAGGCGGCGTTGCAGGCGGTCAGCTTGATGCCGTTGCCCTTGATGCGGCCGGTGGAGTCGAGGTGCGGACCGGCGCAGAGGTCGGTGAACTCGCCCTGCTTGTAGAAGCTGATGACGGCGTCCTCGGGCAGGTCGTTGATGAGCTCGACCTTGAACGGCTCTTCCTTTTCTTCCATAAACTTGATGGCCTCGGCGCGCGGGAGCTCAAAGCGCTCGAGCTTGAGCTTTTCCTTGCAGATCTTGCGCATTTCGGCTTCGATCTCAGCCAAATTCTCCGGCGTGAAGGAGAACGGGGCGAGCATATCGTAGTAGAAACCGTTGTCGATGCTCGGGCCGATGGCGAGCTTCACCTCGGGCCAGAGGCGCTTGACGGCCTGCGCCAGCACATGGGAGCAGGTGTGCCAATAGGTCTTGCGGTACTCGGGATTTTCAAACGAGAACTGGTTCTCTTCGCTGATCTTGACTTCTTCAGACATGTTATTTACCTCCATTTTCATTTGAGGGTGCAAAAAAGCTCCACCCCCGATGTCTATCAGGGGTGAAGCATCGAAATACTCCACGGTTCCACCCTGCTTGCGCGTTGCGCGCCGCTTGTGTCCGCTGTAACGGGCGATCCCGTCCCGCTTGTTTCGCGGGCGGCTCAAGGGTGGTACTGCCGGTCTCTTCCGCAGGATGCTCGCAGCAAATGCATCCCTCTCTTGGCGGCGAACTCCGGTTTCTTCCCTATCCAAGCCATTTTGATGATGGGAGTGTACACCCGCCGCGCCCGTTTGTCAAGCAAAAAGTGTGCACAGTGTGCGCACTTTTACAATAAATTCATCAAAACTCCGGCGGGCGGTTTTTGGGCGACTTGCCGTCGTCCTCGTCTCTGCCGAGAATACCCGAAAAGAGTTTTTTGCGCTTTGCACGCCTTTCCTCCTCTTTTTGCTTCTGCTCCGCCTTGTAACGCTCGATCGACTCCAGTTCTTCAATGCGCTCGCGCGCAACAGCGCGCAGCATATCCGGATTGGCATCGTAAACGATCGCACGCAACTCGTCCATCGTCATTTCCTCGCAGGCATCCCGAAAGCGCTTTTCGCGCACGTCCTCCGGCTCAAAGAATGCCATGCGGCCGCACCACGAGCAGATGTACATATCCACCTCGACATGATCGGTCCAGAGATTCGAACCGAGGCTCGAGCCGTTCATCTCGAGCGTCTGCTTCCCCTGAGGCTTCATTTCGTGTCCGCAGACGCAAAGCTTACCGAGCATATCGTTCCTCCTTTTTATGCACTTCCTGCTTGGGAATGTCATCGTAAAAGGCAAAGGTCTCTTCAAAGAGCTTCTCGCCGTAGGCGCGCAGCTTCTCGCAGTATTCATCGTAGGCGGTGAGCATCTGCCGCGCCTCGTCCGTCAGTACCGCGCCGCCGCCGTGCTTGCCGCCCGCCGTGGAGGTCAAAAGATGGAAGCCCAGCCCGTCCTCGGCATTGCGGACGACCGTCCACGCCTTGGAATAGGCCATGGACATCGACAGCGCCGCCGCGCGCAGCGAATGCAGCTCGTCTACGCGCTTCAAAAGCTGGGACACGCCGGGGCCAAAGCATTTCTGGTCGGAAAACACACGGGCGGAGAGAACAACGCGGAGCTCACGTTCCATAGGGCGGCACTTCCTTTCTGTTGTATTTCATTATATCCAGGTGAATGCGGTTCGTCAATACGGCAAAAGCTAAGCGGGAGCATGCCGCTCCCGCTTTCTTCACTTTAAGGTGTTGTAGTGCGTATTTTCGCCGTCGAACAAAAAGCCGTCCGTGTCGTGCACGCGGCCGTTCGACAGCATCTGCCGGTAACGCACATCGTTCGAGATTCCATTGATATTTGTGCCTGTCAAACTGCGTCCGTTGCTGCGCAGCTGCGCGTTTGCGCTCTTTTCCGTCTCGGGGTTCAGATAGGTCTTACCGTAGAGGTTGCCGTTTTCGTGCGTGATGGTCTTGTCGCTGCCAAAATAGCGGCTGCGGTCGCTGGCGCTCGCGGCGGCATTGCGGCGGTCGACGCTGCGCGTCGTATTCTCTCCGTCGCCGTCCATGTCGTCGCCCATCATGCCGTCGCCGGTCACGCTGTCGTCTTTTTTGTTTTTGCCGCTCATGTCGTCGCCCGGCATGTTATCCTTTTTTTTGCCGCTGTCCGCCGCGCCGTTGTCGGTCGTACCGGTCGACGGGCCGTTGGCGGTGTTGCTGTCCTTCTTCTCCCCGCAGCCCGCGAGCGAGAAGAGCAGCAGCGCCGTCACAAAAAGCATGGCAAGGGTCTGCTTCATTGCTGCATTTCTCCTTACGTTCATCTCCCGCGATACCCAAGCAATAGTATGCGCACGAAGCAGCAAGAAACCAGACGTAAATTTTGTCAAAACGCATGTCACCGACACTAACTCGGCAAAAAGCCTCGCAGAGTTTCGCGCCCATAGGCGCGAAATAATTTTAATCGTAATTTCCAACGACATGTGCGTTGGAAATTACACTTCTCAGGCCGCAAGTGTGGAAATCGACCGCCTGCGGCGGTTGATTTATGCGCGCAGCGGCCTGCAAAAAATCAAAAAAGAAGGGCATCGCAAAACGATGCCCTTCTTTTTTGAAATTGTCTTACTTGCTCGCCTTCGCGGCCTTGAAGGCCTCGATCAGCATCGGGGTGACCTTGAACAGGTCGCCGCAGATGCCGTAGTCGGCGATCTCGAAGATCGGCGCGGTGTCGTTCTTGTTGACCGCGATGATGCACTCGGACTCGCTCATACCGGCCTTGTGCTGGATGGAGCCGGAGATACCGAGAGCGACGTAGACCTTCGGGTGGACGGTCTTACCGGTCTGACCGACCTGATGGTCGGCAGTGAGCCAGCCGGAGTCGATGGCAACACGGGAGCCGCCAACAACGCCGCCGAGCACATCGGCGAGCTCGTGAGCGAGCTTGATGCCGCCCTCGACGTCCTTGGAGATACCACGGCCGACGGAGACGATGTAGTCAGCGCCAACCAGGTCGACGAGCTTCTTGGCAGCCTTGACGACCTCGACGACCTCAGTCTGGAGATCGGCGGCGTCGAGCTTGACGTCGTACTTGGTGACCTTAACAGCCTTGGCCTTCGCCTCGTCGTAAGCAGCCTTCTTCATAACGCCGGGACGGACCGTCGCCATGGAGGGACGGAAGCGCGGGCAGATGATGGTAGCCATCAGGTTGCCGCCGAACGCGGGACGGGTCATCTTCAGGTCGCGAGAGACATCGTGATCCTTACCCATGACCTTCGCGGTGGCCATGCCGTCGATCTTGGCCTCGGGCAGCGTGGAAGCGCCGCGCAGGAAGTCCTTGTAGATGGGCATGTCAACGTCGAGGTGGGTGCAGTCGGCGCAGAGACCGGTGTGCAGACGGGCTGCGCAGCGGGGGCCGAGGTCACGGCCGATGTTGGTCGCGCCGATGAGGAAGGCCTCGGGCTTCATCTCGGAGATGACGTCGCAGATGACCTTGGCATAGGCGTCGGTGGTGTAGTTCTTCAGCAGGGGGTGGTCGCAGACGATGACCTCATCAGCGCCGTAGCCGCCAATGCTCTCGGCGAGATCGCCGACATTGTCGCCGACCAGCAGACCGCAAAGCTTCACGCCCAGCTCGTCCGCCAGCTTGCGGCCTTCGGAGATCAGCTCATAGGAGGTGGACATCATCTGGCCCTGACGCTGTTCGCAGAAGACCCATACGTTCTTGAACTCTTCGATCTTGGAGGAGTCATAGTTGGGATTAGCAAGTTTCACTTCGTTACGCATCGTATTGATCTCCTTTCCTTAAATGATGTGTTTTTCGAGCAGGATACCGGCGAGCTTCTCGCAGGTAGCCATGTCGTTGCCCTCGAGCATCTGACCGGCGCCCTTCTGGGGAGGCGTGAAGGAGGTCAGGATGTTGGTCGGGGAGCCCTTGAGGCCGATGGTGGTAGCGTCGATGAGGGGGTGATCCTTCAGGGCGTTGTAGTCCAGAACGGTCATGGGCTTGGAGTAGCACTCAAACACACCGGAGACGCTCATGTAACGCGGAGTATTGAGCTCCTTGATGCAGGTGATCAGGCACGGAGTCTGAGCCTTGATGGTCATGTAGCCGTCCTCGAGCATGCGCTTGACGGTCAGGGTGTCGCCTTCCTTCTTCACATCGGCGGCATAGGTGATCTGGGGCAGGTGCAGCTTCTCAGCGATCTGAGGACCGACCTGAGCGGTATCACCATCGATAGCCTGACGGCCGCAGAAGACGATGTCGTCGTCATCGAGACCGATGGTGTCGAGAGCGGCGGCAAGGATCTGGGAGGTGGCGTAAGTATCGGAACCGCCGAACTCACGGGCGGAAACGAGATAGCCGTCATCAGCGCCCATGGCCATCAGCTCGCGCAGCATACCTTCTGCCGGCGGGGGACCCATGGTGACGACGGTGACCTTGCAGCCCAGCTCATCCTTAAGCTTGAGAGCGGCCTCAACGGCGTTCATATCATCGGGGTTGATGATGGTCTGCATGGAAGCGCGGTTCAGGGTACCATCGGGATTGACGGCAACCTTACCGGAGGTATCGGGGACCTGCTTAACGCAAACAAGAATCTTCATTATATCTTTACCTCCTTTTTTAGTTCACACCAAGATACTTGGCAACGACCATACGCTGGACTTCGGAAGTGCCCTCGTAGATCTCGGTGATCTTGGCATCGCGCATCATGCGCTCAACGGGATACTCACGGGTGTAGCCATAGCCGCCGAAGAGCTGAACAGCGCGGCGGGTGACGTCGGAAGCGGTCTCGGCCGCGAAGAGCTTGGCCATGGCAGCGTCCATGGAGTAATCCTCGTGATTCTGCTTCTTCATAGCGGCAGCGTAAACGAGGTACTGGGCAGCCTGAGTGCGGGTGTGCATGTCGGCCAGCTGGAACTGGGTGTTCTGGAACTGGCTCAGGCGGCGACCAAACTGGATACGCTCCTTGGTGTACTTGACAGCCTCGTTGATGGCGCCTTCGGCAAGACCGAGAGCCTGGGAGGCGATACCGATACGGCCGCCGTCGAGGGTCTTCATGGCGATCTTGAAGCCTTCGCCTTCCTTACCGAGCAGGTTCTCCTTGGGGACGACGCAGTCTTCGAAGACGAGGTCGCAGGTAGAGCTGCCGCGGATACCCATCTTCTTCTCGTGCTTACCGGTGGAGAAGCCGGGGAAGTCCTTCTCAACGATGAAGGCGGTGATACCGTGGTTGCCCTTGCTCTTGTCGGTCATGGCGAACACGACGAAAGTGGAGGCAACGTTACCGTTGGTGATGAAGCACTTGCTGCCGTTGAGGACGTAGTCGCCGTTCTCGTTCTTGACAGCGGTGGTCTGCTGGCCGGAGGCGTCGGTACCGGCGCCGGGCTCGGTCAGACCGAACGCGCCGATCTTGCGGCCGGACAGAAGGTCAGGCAGATACTTCATCTTCTGCTCCTCGGTGCCGTTCTCGAAAATGGGAGCGCAGCAGAGGGAGGTGTGGGCGGAAACGATAACAGCGGTGGTGCCGCAAACCTTAGCGAGCTCCTCCACGCACATGGCATAGCTGAGAACATCGCCGCCGGCGCCGCCGTACTGCTTCGGGAAGTAAATACCCATCATGCCGAGCTTGGCCATCTTTTCGACGGTCTCCATGGGGAAGCGCTCTTCCTCATCGAGTTCCTCAGCTAAAGGCTTGACTTCATTTTCTGCAAATTCGCGATACATTTTGCGGACCAGCAGATGTTCTTTGGACAGATGGAAATCCATAGTCTTTTGCTCCTTCACTATAAAAATAATTGGATTGTCTAATTTTTCACAAATCAGTTCCGTGACTCTCATTATATCCTGTGCGTTTCATTTTCGCAAGAGGAACTATCATTCCTTTTTGGAATTCGTGCTTTTTGCCGAATTCATTAAAGTCTTTTTGACATTTCCGTTCCTTTTATGACAGTTTTCTGTCATTTTCAGGAATCCTTTCCATTCCAAAAGAGAAAAGGGGAGGCAGTTTTTGTAAACTGCCTCCCCTTTTTATCCTTTTAGGGACGGATTACTTCTTGCTGTAATCGTAGAAGCCCTTGCCGGACTTCTTGCCGAGCTGGCCACCGCGGACCATCTTCTTGAGCAGCAGAGCGGGACGATACTTCGGATCGCCGGTCTCTCTGTAGAGGACGTTCATGATGGCGAGGCACACATCCAGGCCGATGAAGTCGCCCAGGGCGAGGGGGCCCATGGGGTGGTTCGCGCCGAGCATCATGGCCTTGTCGATATCCTCGACAGAGGCAACGCCGGTCTCGACCAGGCCGATGGCCTCGTTGATCATCGGGATCAGGATCTTGTTGACGACGAAGCCCGGAGCCTCAGCGACCTCGACAGGCTCCTTGCCGATCTCCTTGGAGAGGTTGTAGATGAAGTCGAAGGTCTCCTGCGTGGTGTTGGCGCCGCGGATGACCTCAACGAGCTTCATGCTGGGCACGGGGTTGAAGAAGTGCATGCCGATGACGGCGTGCTTCAGGCCGAGGCCCATCTCGGTGACGGACAGAGAAGAGGTGTTAGTCGCAAAGACGGTGCTCTCCTTGCACATCGCGTCGAGCTCGCCGAGGAGCTGACGCTTTGTGTCCATGTTCTCCGCCACGCACTCGATGACGAGGTCGGCGTCCGCCGCGGCAGACTTCTCCTCGACGAGGATGTTGTTCAGGATGGCGTCCTTGGCCTCTTCGGTCATCTTGCCCTTCTCGACGCGCTTCTGCAGGGAAGCGGCGAGCTTATCCTTGTGGCGCTGAGCGGAAGCGACGCTGGAAGCGTACATCAGAGCGGTGTGGCCCTTGCCCGCGAAGACCTGAGCGATGCCGCTGCCCATGGTGCCGGCGCCGAAAACTGCAACTTTCATTGTGTGTATCCTCCTACAATATAAATAGATAATTCTATGGAATCACTTGTTGATAAAGGGCTCGTGCTTGCGCTTTTCGAGGAAGGCGCCCATGCCCTCCTGCTGGTCGGCGCTCTGGAAGCAGGAGCCGAAGGCCTTCTCCTCGATCACGACGGCGCGGTCAATGTCGACCTGAAGGCCGTCGTTGATGGCCTGCTTGGACGCGCGCACCGCGATGGGCGCGTTGCCAGCGATCTGGCCGGCAAGCTTTTCCGCCGCGGCGTAGAGGTCAGAAAGCGGATAGACCGCGTTGACAAGGCCGATGCGGTAGGCCTCGTCCGCCTTGATGTTGCGGGCGGTGTAGATCATCTGCTTGGCCATGCCGGGGCCGACGAGGCGGGCAAGGCGCTGTGTGCCGCCAAAGCCCGGCGTGATGCCAAGGCCTGTCTCGGGCTGGCCGAAGACGGCGGTATCGGAGCAGATGCGGAAGTCGCAGCTCATCGCGAGCTCGCAGCCGCCGCCGAGGGCATAGCCGCCCACCGCCGCGATCGTCGGGATGGGGAACGCTTCGAGCTTGCGCATGACGTCGTTGCCCTGCTTGCCGAAGGCCTCGGCCTCTTTCTTATCGAGATTCTTCATCTGCGCGATGTCCGCGCCGGCGACAAAGGACTTCTCGCCCGCGCCGCGGACTATCAGGCAGCGGATCTCGTTCAAGTCCACCGCGTCGAGCGCGGCATCGAGATCGGCGAGCACCTGAGAATTGAGCGCGTTGAGCGCCTTTTCGCGGTCAATGATGAGATAGGCAATGTTGCCCTTGGGTTCATATTTGACAAAAGACATCGTGTGTCTCCTCCTGTCTTCTTCAACTGCCCCCCTATTATATGGGCGGCAAGGCATATTTGCAAGAGAAAAATCACTTTTTTCAAAAAAGTTTCACACTTTTCCGGTGTCATTGCAAGAAACGTTGCATTTTTAATGATCTTTTCTCCCAATGCAGCAACTCTTGTATAAAATTTTTAAAATGACTTGTCTCTTGCACCAATTTTCGATATGATAGGCTTTAATTATAGGAAAACGAGGTTCATTCTATGCGAATGCGCAAAAAGAAAAACCTGCTTCCCCGCATGGAGCGGTGCGGGGCGTATCAGATCAAGGACCCCTACGAGCGCAAGGGCCGCTGGCACGACTTGATGCCCGAGGCGAAGGAGATCCGCGTGGAGCTCGGCTGCGGCAAGGGCCGCTTCACCGTCGAGACTGCGGCGGCGGAACCCGACGTGCTGCTCATCGCGGTCGAAAAGGTGCCCGACGCGATGGTCGTCGCAATGGAGCGCGCGGCGAAGGCAGAGCTACACAACGTCTTCTTCATCGACATCGATGCCAACCAGCTGCCTGAGATCTTCGATGCGGGTGAGGTCGACCGCATCTATGTCAACTTCTGCGACCCGTGGCCTCCCAAGCGGCAGGCCAAGCGCCGGCTGACGCACGGCAATTTCTTGAAGCTCTACCGCAAGGTGCTCAAGGACAACGGCCAAATTCATTTCAAGACCGACAACGACCCGCTGTTTGAGTGGTCGATCGAGGAGATCCCGCAGTTTGGCTTCGAACTCTCTGAGGTCACACGCGATCTGCACGCGAACGGACAGCGCGGCGTGATGACCGACTACGAGGCCAAATTCTATGCCGAGGGCAAGAAC
This sequence comes from Oscillibacter sp. ER4, assembly GCF_000765235.1. Classification (GTDB taxonomy): domain Bacteria; phylum Bacillota; class Clostridia; order Oscillospirales; family Oscillospiraceae; genus Hominicoprocola; species Hominicoprocola fusiformis. The sequence continues at coordinate 87,608 of NZ_JPJG01000014.1, forward strand.
ATCAACCGCTGCGTCGCCACGATGCAGCCGTGGGAAGAACCCGAGGAAGAGGATACGCCCGAAGAGGCGGACGAAACGGCTGAATAAAAGGAAGGCTTTCAGCCTTCCTTTTTGCTTTCTTCCAGATACGGCGAATACATCATCACCGCGTCGTTCACGGCGACAGGCGTCTCCGCGAGCAGCTTGCCCTGCAAATCAAACGTCTGCCGGTAGAGCTCGTTGTGGCGGATGTAGCCGCCCCAGTACTGCGCGCGCATCTCGTGGTTGCGCTCGACGACCGCATAGCGCTCGGTCGGCTCGGCGCTCACGCGCCACTCGCCCTCAAGGTCTGTTTTGCCGACGCGGACGCGCATCTGATAGGTGTCCTGTGTGTCGTTGCGGATCATCAGGTCAAGATAGGGGTAAAAGCAGGTCGCACCGCTGCCGAAGGGCTGCGTGCGGTTCGCGTCGGGAAAGACGTCGTAGCCGTGGCGGTGGCGCTCGACGACCGTGAGCGGCGTGTGCAGCGTCATCCAGTAGATGAGGTTTGAGAGCTGGCAGAGCCCGCCGCCCGTCGCGGCCAGATACCCGCCGTTGCGCAGGATCATGCCGGGCAGATACCCCTTCCCCGCTGTCGGCTTTCCGATGAGATACCAGTAGCTCATCGTTTCACCGGGGCGCAGCAAAAGCCCGTCGAGCCGCGCACAGGCGAGGCGGAGATTCGTCACCTTGTTGCGCTGGAGCTGCATGTCGACGTCCTTGAGCTTTCGCATGAGCGGCGTATGGTGGGAAAACGCCTGATATGCTAAATCTTCCCCGCTGCGCTCGCGCGCAAAATGCTTCCGCATCGAAAGCCATCTGAGTTTTCGCTGCGCGCTAAAATACGCGCCGCCGAGCTTCAGCCGCAAATCAGAGCGTTTTTTCGGTTCGCGGACGGTCATATGCTTCCCTCCCCTGTTTTTCTGCTTTTATAGACGCAAAACGGCGGGAAAAAGTTCCAACATTTTCTTATTTCAGGCTCATCACGTAGATTTGACACGGGTTCCACTCGTCCCAGAGCGTCGGGAATACCTCAAACTCGCCAAAACCGAGGGCGAGATAGAAGCGGTTCGTCGCGTCGTACTCAGGGTACTTCCCCATCTGCACGGTCTTGACCTGCAAAAACGAGTAGCCAAGCTCCTTCGCCCGCTGCTTCGCTGCGGCAAAGAGTATCTTGCCGACGCCGCGGCGGTGGTATTCTTTCAGCACGCCCATGACATAGAGTTCCGCCGTATCCCTCCCCGTTTCGGCAAGGTAAAGGAAGCCGACGGCGTTCTCGCCGTCGAACGCGGCGAAAAACGGCTGCTTAACACTCTTTTCGATGTATTCCTCGCGCGCCTCTGGAATGCCAAACCAGTCGGGCAGCGATTCTAAAATAAAGCGCGTAATGCGCCGCTTTTCATCGGGAGTCGTAATTTCTCTGATCTCCATAGTTCTCTCCATTTTAAATATTCAGTCTGCAAAAAAAGCGGTATGGCCGTGCCATACCGCTTTTTGATGTGCGTTTACCGCTGGCCCTTGTCGTAGGGGATGCCCTCGGCCTTGGGGGCGCGGGAGCTCTTGGACGTGAACGCCAGCACAAGCAGCGTGACGATGTAGGGCAGCATGCGGTAGAGATGGGCGCTGATGCCGATCTCGGCGAGCATGTAGACGCCGTCGCCGTTGATGTCGATACTCGCGTAGCTCGCCGCGATGCACTTGAAGAGGCCGAACAGCAGCGAGGAGGCCGCGATATTCACGGGCTTCCAGTTGCCGAAGATCATAACGGCCAGTGCGAGGAAGCCGAAGCCCGCAACGTCGCCGTTCGAGGCGCAGTTTGCCGTTGTCAGCGCATAGACGAAGCCGCCCATGCCCGCGAGCGCGCCGGAAATGGTCGTGCCCGCGTAGCGCATCTTGTAGACGTTGATGCCCAGCGAATCCGCCGCCTGGGGATTTTCGCCGCAGGCGCGCAGGCGCAGGCCGAAGCGCGTCTTATAGAGCAGGATCGACAGGATGATGAAAAGCAGGATGCAGACGTAGGTCGCAAGGTAGACCTTGTTGACGAACGTCTCGCCGAAAAAGCCGAGGTCGGTGTTCTTGTCGATGCCGAGCGTAGACTTTTTGATCATGAACCAGCTCGCCGCGTCGCCCGTGAGCATCTGCAGCGTATTCTGGTTGGCGATGATGCGGATGAAGAACAGCACGAGTGCGGGAGCCATCAGGTTCAGCGCCGTGCCGCCGATGGTCTGGTCAGCGCGCAGGTTGATGGACGCAAAGCTCAGAAGCAGCGAGAACAGCGCGCCGAAGGCCGCCGCGACCAGCATCGTGAGAAGCTCCACGCCCTGAAGTGCGACCCAGTTGCCGCTCTGCTTGAGGGAGAGGATGGCGTCGCTCGTCTGCAAAATGCGCACGAACCAGACGCCGATGAACGCGCCGAAGACCATGATACCTTCGAGCGCCAGGTTGATGATACCGCTGCGCTCGGCGAACACGCCCGCAAGCGCCACGATCATCAGAGGGACGGCATAAATGAGCGTCTGCTGAATGAGGAATGTCATTTCGCGTCGCCTCCTTTCTCCGTTTCCGCTTGTGCACCGGCTGGTGCGGAAGCTGCCGCCGGTGCGGGCTCCGCGTTGGCATCCGCGCCGTCGTCCTTCTTCTTGCCGAGCTTGCCGATCCACATCTTGATGACCAGCGAGAAGGCGCTGAGGTACACGATGACGGCGATGATGACGTTCGTGATGTACTCGTTATAGGCCGTCAGGTTCGTCAGCTGCAGGCCCGAGATATCGAGCATCGACATGAACAGCGCCGTGAAGATGATGCCGATGGGGTTACAGGAGGCGAGCATCGCAACAGGGATGCCGTTGAAGCCGATGGCAGGGAGCGACTGGTACGTGGACCAGAAGAACTCTGTGTTGCCGGAGAGATAGTAGAGCGAAGCGCCCGCCGCGCTCAGTCCGCCCGCGATCGCCATGGAGATGACGATGTTGCGCTTGTCGGCGATACCGGCGTAGCGCGCGGCATGACGGTTGGCGCCGCAGGCTTTGAGCTGATAGCCGAACGTCGTCTTGGACATCATCACGTAAACGGCGACTGCAAAGACGATGGCGATGAGGATGCCGCCGTTGACCTGGGAGTTCGGGAAGAGCTTGTCAAGGCCCATCTTCGCGGTGGCAACGCCGTTGTAGGTCGTCTTGTAGATGTAGCCGGTCTTGGTGGACTCGGTGACGTTCTTAAAGTTGCTGATATCAAAGAGCCACGTGACGAGGTTCGCCGCGATCCAGTTCGTCATGATGCAGGCGAGCACCTCGTTGATGTTGAGCAGGGCCTTGAAAAGGCCGGGGATCGCGCCCCAGATCGCACCCGCGAGCGTGCCGCCGAGAAAGGCGAGCAGCCAGATGAGCGTGGTGGACATCGTCTCGGACGGAAGACCGAGGGCGATGGAGAGCGACACGAGCGTACCGATGAGGTACTGGCCCGGCGCGCCGATGTTGAAAAGGCCCGTTTTATACGCCATGCCGACGGAAAGGCCCGTCATGATGAGCGGCGCGGCACGGAAGAGCATGTTGCCGATATTCGTCGGGTTGAAGCCCCACGTCAGCGTGCCGGAGGCGTCGCGTCCCGTGGAGAACAGGCCGCCGAACACGATGCGGATGCCGTCCCACGCCGAGGAGAGCGAGAGGTTCGGGCTCGTGAGACCGACGATCAAAATGACGATGCTGCCGACGGCGAGGCCGATCAGGATCGAGAGGACGGACGCCGCGACGGTCTTGAAGCCTTCGCTTTGCAGGAAGTGTTCTTTTTTCATACGGCCGCCTCCTCCTTCGCCATGCGCTTGGCGCCGGCCATGTAAAGGCCGAGCTCTTCGACGGTGGTTTTCTTCGGGTCGAGCTCGCCGACGATCTCTCCCTCGTACATGACGAGGATGCGGTCAGAGAGGCTCATGACCTCGTCCAGCTCGAGCGAGACGAGCAAAATCGCCTTGCCGCGGTCGCGCTCGGCGACGAGCTGGCTGTGGATGAATTCGATGGCGCCGACGTCAAGGCCGCGCGTGGGCTGCACGGCGACGATGAGATCCTTGTCGCGGTCGACCTCGCGGGCGATGATGGCCTTCTGCTGGTTGCCGCCGGACATGGAACGCGCGCGCGTAATCGCGCCCTGGCCGCTGCGCACGTCGAATTTGTCGATCAGGTAGTTGGCATAGTCGCGCACGGCCTTGTTGTTGATAAAGCCGTGGTTTTCAAAGCGCGGCTCGTTGAAGCGCTGGAGCACCATATTCTGCTCGAGTGTGAAGTCGAGCACGAGGCCGTGCTTGTGGCGGTCTTCGGGAATGTGGCTCATGTGCTCGCCGCGGTGGCGGATGGAGGCATGAGAGATATCCTTGCCGCAGAGGGTGATCGTGCCGGAGGACGGCTTATCAAGGCCCGTCAGGCCGTAGACAAGCTCCGTCTGACCGTTGCCGTCGATACCGGCGATGCAGACGATCTCTCCCGCGCGAACGGTGAAGGAAACGTCGTTCACGGCGTTGCGCTTTTGCACGTGGGAGTGGACGCAGAGGTGGTCGACCTTCAAGACCTCGCCCGCAGGCTTGGCCTCGTCCTTCGTGACCTCGAGCTGCACGGGGCGGCCGACCATCATGTTGGAAAGCTCCTGCTTGGTGGTCTCGCTCGTGTTGACCGTGCCGATATACTTGCCCTTGCGCAGGACGCTCACGCGGTCGGAGACCTCCATGATCTCGTTGAGCTTGTGGGAGATGAACAGGATGGACTTGCCTTCGCGGGCAAACTCCTTCATCGTGGCCATCAGCTCCTCGATCTCCTGCGGGGTAAGCACCGCGGTCGGCTCGTCGAAGATGAGGATCTCGTTGTCGCGATACAGCATCTTCAGAATTTCGACGCGCTGCTGCATGCCGACTGTGATATCCTCGACCTTCGCGTCAAGGTCGACGTTCAGGCCGTAGCGCTTCGAGATCTCCTCGACCTTTTTGCGTGCCTCTTTCTTCTGCAAAAAGCCGCACTTCGTCGTCTCCGCGCCGAGGATGATGTTGTCGAGCACCGTGAAAACGTCCACCAGCTTGAAATGCTGGTGCACCATGCCGATGCCGAGCGCGGTGGCGTCGTTCGGGTCCTTGATGGACACGACCTTGCCGTCCTTTTTGATGATACCCTCCTCCGGCTGATAAAGGCCGAAGAGAACCGACATTAAGGTCGATTTTCCCGCGCCGTTTTCACCGAGCAGGGCGTGGATCTCGCCCTTTTTGAGCTGTAAGGTGATGTTGTCATTGGCGATAATACCGGGGAATTTCTTCGTGATATTCAGCATTTCGATCGCATACTGATTCTCCAAGTTTTTTCGCCCTCCTTCCGTTTTGATGGCCCGCACGCGCTGCGCTGCGAGGACGGAAACCATAACTACATTATACTATATCACGTTTTCCGATGAAAAGCAAAAGGTTTTCGCATGTCTTTCCCTGTCAGAAATGTGAAAAAGAACGGAAGACCGAAGTCTTCCGTTCTTTTATGTATGCGCTATTGGGAATTAGCCGCCGATGTAGTTGACGTTGACGTTGGTCAGACCGCCCTCATCGGGGTTGGCCATCTTGTCGTTGTTGTTGATGGTGAGCTCGCCGTTGAGAACCTTCTGGAAGAGCTCCTCATAGTCGGCAACGGTGAAGTTCTCCATGGACCAGGTATCGGTCGGAAGACCAACGGAGTTCTCAGCAACACCCAGAGAGGTGTCAGTGCCGCCGATCTCAGAGAAGGTGCCGTCATAGACCTTGGCGATGGCCCACACGGCAGCGTCGCTCAGGCCCTTCATGGCGGAGGTCACAACGGTCTCGGACTCGCTGGACTGGTCGACGTCGACGCCGACGACCTTGCCGTCCTCAGCGGAAGCGGCAGCGGCGACGGACTGGAACATGGAACCGCCGCAGGCGAAGACGATCTCAGTGCCGTTGGAATACCAGCCGGAGACCATGGTCTGCAGCTCGGGGGAAGCCTGGAAGGAAGCGCCGTACTCCCAGGAGTAGTTCAGGTCGACGGTCTTATTCATTTCCTTAGCAGCGTCGTTGGCGCCCTGAGCAAAGCCCCAGCCGTAACGGATGCAGGCGGGGTTCGTGCCGCCGCCGCCGCCGGTGAAGCCGAGCTTCTCATAGCCTTCCTTGACGACAGCGTAACCGGCAAAGTAGCCGCACTGCTCTTCCTTGAAGGCGATACCGGCAACATTGGAGAGAACCTGATCATTGGAGTCCTTCAGGCTGTAGCCGTCGATGAAGACAAAAGAGGTATCAGTGAACTCTTCAGCAGCGCGCTTGAGAGCTTTTTCCTGCATGAAGCCGGCGCAGACAACGACCTTGGCGCCGCCGTCCACGGCAGCCTTCATAGCGTCGTAGCGGTCGTCATCGGTGGCCTGATCGCCGTTGGCAGGCTGATAGTACTTGTAGCTCAGGCCGTTGTTGGCGGCATAGAGCTTCACGCCGTCGAAGGTGCCCTGGTTGAAGGACTTATCCTTCAGCTGGCCAACGTCGGTGACGAACGCGATCTCATACTTGCCGTCCTCGGACGTCATGTTGTCTTCGATATCGTCAGGATTGGTGTAAGTGGTGGTCTCGCCCTGCTGATCGTCAGTGTTGGTGTCGCCCTGGTTGTCGTCGGTCTTCTTATCACCGCAGGCAACGAGGGACAGAACCATGACGAGAGCGAGAAGCAGCGCAAAAAACTTCTTCATTCTTCTATCCTTCCTTATTTTTCCGGTCGGCGGCGGGCCGCTCTCCGGTTTATTTTGAAGTGCGGACGCACTTCGTCTGACAGTATAGCAAAAGCAAAGGGGAGAATCAAGTCCGATTCTCCCCAATTTTACTTTTTTGTGATAATTGATGGGATTCTTTACAAAAAGTCCACACTTTTTACACGTTATTTTCTCAGTCGAGCTTCAGGTCGCCGTCCTTGACCCAGCCGAGGCGGCGGCAGACCATATTGATGAGCGGAGCAAGGATGGCGGGCAGCACGATGGCGACGAGGATAAGACCCAGCCAGTCAAAGCCCGTTGGGCTCATGGCCGCCGCGCCCTTGGCGACAGCCTCCTCGCTCGGAGAGACCCAGCCCGTCCACACGCCGATGAGGCCGCACAGGCCGCAGGTGCCCATACCGGAGTTGATCGGTGCACCGTTCATCTCAAGATGGAACACGCACGTGGCGATGGGGCCGGTGATGGCGGAGGCGAGCGTCGGCGCGATCCAGACGCGGGGATTTCTGACAATGTTCGGCATCTGGAGCATCGAGGTGCCGAGGCCCTGAGAGACAAGGCCGCCCCAGCGGTTTTCCTTAAAGCTCATCACGGCGAAGCCGACCATCTGCGCGCAGCAGCCCGCGACGGCCGCGCCGCCGGCAAGACCCGTCAGGCCCAGCACCGAGCAGATGGCAGCGGAAGAGATCGGCAGTGTGAGCGCGACGCCGACAAGCACAGAGACCGCGATGCCCATCCAGAACGGCTGGAGTTTGGTCGCATTGTCGATGATAATGCCAAATGCCGAGGCCGCCGTGCCGATGGGCGGGGCGATCCACTTGGCGAGCGCGACGCCAACCAGGATGGTCACGGCGGGCGTCACCAAAATGTCGATCTTCGTCTCCTTGCTCACGGCCTTGCCGCACTCGGCGGCAAGGATCGCGATGATGAGCACGGCGAGCGGGCCGCCTGCGCCGCCCTCGGCGTTGGCCGCATAGCCCACCGCCGCGAGGGAGAAGAGCACCATCGGGGGTGCCTGCAGCGCATAGCCGATGGCGACGGCCATCGCAGGGCCGGAGACGGACATTGCATAGGTGCCGATATCCGTCAAAAACGGGACGCCAAGCTGTGCGCCGAGCGTCTTGATGATCGTGCCGATCAGCAGCGAGCAGAAGAGGCCCTGCGCCATTGCGCCGAGCGCATCGATGCCGTAGCGCTTGGCCGAAACTTCAATGTTTTTGCGTTTGCAGAACGCTTTGAATTTTTCCATGATATCCTCACAGCCTAAAAATAAAATAGTGTCATATGCAGGTGTCTTGACACATGCATATGACACTATAATCGCTTGTGTGAGGATTGTCAACCCTTAATTTCCGTTTTCCTCCAGCAGGACGCGCAGTGCGCGCAGCGCACTCTTCGTGCGCTCGAACGCCGCCTCGTCGGGACAGGAGAGCGTGTGCAGGTGGATGCCGTCGGTGAGACTGGACAGCGGCTCCGCCTTTTTGCAGCGCTCAATGAACTGGCTGACCTCGTAGCGGTTCGAAATTTGCAGCGGGCCGGTGAGCTGGCCGTAGATGGGGTGGTCGACGATGACGTCGATGACCGTACAGCCGTTGTCGACGATGGTGTTGAGCTCGGCTTCCATCTCCTGCGGCGTGTGCTTCACGGCGACACGACGGAGGATGCCGCGTGCCTCCTTCGGCGTCACATAGCCGCGCGGAGTGGCGAGAATTTCCTCGCCCGAGGAGCGCAGCAGCGCGATATCGCCCACGATGATCTGGCGCGAGACGGAGAATTTTTCCGCCAGCGCGGAGGCGCTGACCGGCGCGTCCGCCGCGCGCAGCACGTCGGCAATGGCCTTTCGCCGCTCGTCAGAATGCATTCGCTCTCCCTCCCCTTTTCGCGCAAAAGCGCCAAATTTCGATTACGTTTTGTATTATCAAAATCAGAAATTGCAGTTCGTTGTCGGATTTTGCCGATTTAATACTCAAAGCAGCTGCCGCCGACGAACTCTCGCACGATGGAGTCGCGCGGGACATAGTCCGTGCGCAGCGACGGCACGGAGTTGACAACGTCCATCAGGTCGCTCAGCCCGTGCTCGGCGATAAACTGATCGTCGAGCTGGCTGTAAAACTCGGGGATCTCCTTCAAATACCGCGCGAGGATGCACGGCTCGTAGTCGTGGAACGTGTCGATGTGGATGCTCGCGTTCGGCTTGTTCGGCATGATGTAGTTGAGCTCGCCGCGGTCGACACTCTCGGCGCGCTCGACGGTCTGACGCAGCGAATGGCCGCGGCCCTGATAGTCGCGGATCATGCGGCGCGCCACGCGCAGCTGCTCGGGACGAACGATGCGGTCCTTGTGCGTGATGATACGCGTACGTGGGGCAACGTAAACGCCCGTAGCTTCGCTTCTGAGCTGGTCGAAAATCAGCGGGTTGAGCATGTGGATGCCCTCGGCGATGATGACGGCGTCCTTGTCGCCCTGCATGGGCTTGTAGCCGCCGACGCCGCCGGCCTTGAAGTCGTAGACCGGCAGCTCCACGAGCTCGCCGTCCATCAGGCGGTGGATATCCTCGATGAGTAAATCGCGGTTCACGCAGTAGGGCGACTCCCAGTCGCTCGCCTCGGGCGGGCGCTGATCAAGCGGCAGGAAAAAGTTATCCATGCTGAGCATGCAGACCTTGACGCCGAGGTTTTCGAGGTATTCGCGCAGACGCATCGCCGTCGTCGTCTTGCCCGAACCGCTCGGGCCCGTCAGGCAGACGATGGGCTTTTGTCCCTTGTTCATTAAAATGCTCGCCGCGGCGGAGCTGATCTTGTCGTGGAAGACCTCCTCGCAGCGCAGGACGAAGCGGGTGTCGTCCTTCATGTTGGTCACAATGTTTTCAATATCGATCACGCGCATGGCATGATAATCTCCTTACTTTTGGGATTCTGCCGCCATCTTCACGGCTGTTTCGAGCGCGATTTTCATCATGGCGGTGAAGCTCGTCTGCCGCGCCTCGGGCGAAAGCTCCTCGCCGGTGAGGATATTGTCGGAGATCGAGCAGAGGGAAAGTCCGCGCTTTTTCGTATAGGCGGCGTTGCAGTAGAGGGCGGCGGCCTCCATCTCGATGGCGAGCACGCCCATGTCCGCCCACTTGAGCGACGGGTTCGACGCGTCGTAGAACGTGTCGGACGAGTAGAGGTTGCCGACGTCCATGCGGACGCCGAGCTCCTTCGCCGATTCAACGGCGGCGGAGAGCAGCTGAAAGTCCGCGATGGGGGCAAATGTGCCGCCAAGGCCGTACTGCGCGGCGTAGTTCGAGTTGGTGCACGCACCCATGCCCGCGACCACGTCACCGAGCTTCAAGTCCTTTTGCAGCGCGCCCGCCGAACCCACTCGGATGATGCTCTCGACATCGTACTGCGTGAACAGCTCGTAGGAGTAGATACCGATGGACGGCATCCCCATGCCGCTGGCCATCACGCTGACGGGAACGCCCTTGTAGGTGCCTGTGTAGCCCTGCACGCCGCGGACGTTGTTGACGAGCCTTGGTTCATCTAAAAATGTTTCGGCGATGAACTTCGCGCGCAGCGGGTCGCCGGGCATCAGAACGGTCTTGGCGAAGTCGCCCTTTTTCGCGCTGTTATGCGGAGTCGGCATATTGAGCCCTCCCCTTTCTTAAAGTTCGCCCTTGGCCTCGAGCTCCTTGACAGCCTTGACGATGCGGGACGTGCCGAGGCGGTCGGCGCCGAGCTTGAGGAAGTCTTCGGCATCCTGCAGACTCGCAATGCCGCCGGCGGCCTTGATCTTCTTGCCGTTGGTCATGTGGGCGGCCATGAGGGCGACGTCCTCACGGGTCGCGCCGCCGCCGGCAAAGCCCGTGGAGGTCTTGATATAGTCGGCGTGAGAATTGGAGACGACCTCGCAGAGCTTGATCTTCTCTTCGTCGGTGAGCAGGCAGGTCTCGATGATGACCTTTAAGATGTTGCCGTGGCAGGAGATCTTGACGGAGTTGATCTCCTGAAGGATCTTGTCGTACTGGCCTTCCTTGACCCAGCCGAGGTTGATGACCATGTCGATCTCGGTCGCGCCGTCAGCGACGGCGGACTCGGCCTCCATGCACTTGATGCCGCTGGGCGTGTAGCCGTTGGGGAAGCCGATGACCGTGCAGATGGGCAGCTGGCCAAAGCCGTAGTGCTGCTGCTCGGCAACATAGTGTGCGGCGTGGTTCACATAGGTCTGCGGGATGCAGACGCTCGCGCAGCCGTATTTGATGCCGTCGTCACAGATCTGCTTGATGTCCTCCCAGGTGGCGGTCTGCTTGAGGAGGGTATGGTCAACGTGCTTGAGAATTTTCTTAACGTCCATGATATATTTCCTTTCTGTCGTTGAAAGCGTATTTGATCAAAAATCGTTTTATTTTAGCATGTTTCCGCGCTTTTGTCTACCGTTTCGGCAGGTCTCTTACAGTGCGCTGCCGAAATACTCCGTCATCGCGCGGATCAGGAATTCATAGTCCTGCACGCCCGCGGTCTCCCACGAAGAGTGCATCGCGAGCTGGGGCAGGCCGATGTCCACCGTGCTGACCGGCACGAGCGTGTCGGAGATCGAGCCGAGCGTCGAGCCGCCGGCAAGGTCGGAGCGGTTCGACATGACCTGCGTGGGAACGCCTGCGTTTTCGCACACGGCGCGGAAAACAGCGCAGGAGCGGCCGTCGGTCGCGTAACGCTGGTTGGCGTTGAATTTGATGACGACGCCCTCGTTCATATACGGGCAGTTGTCGGGGTCGGCGTATTCACCGTGGTTAGGGTGCTGGGCGTGCGCGTTGTCCGCCGAGACGAGGAAGCTGCGCGCGAGCATCATCTGGAGCTCCTGCTCGTCCTTTCCGAGGCACAGGGCGATGCGGCGCAGCGTGTCGCGCAGGAACGTCGAGCCCGCACCCTGCTTGGTGGACGAGCCGACCTCTTCATTGTCGAAAATGCAGCAGACGGCGATATTTCCGCTCTCTTTCGCCGCAAGGAAGCCCTCGAGGCAGCCGCAGGCACACTCGAGATCGTCGAGCTTGGGAGAAAGGATGTACTCCTCGTTCTCGCCAAGCAGCGTCCCCTCGCCGCGGCAGTAGAGGAACAGGTCGCTGCCGAGGATGTCGTTTTCTGCAACGTCCGCAGCTTTGGCGACGATGGGCAGGATGCCGCCGCTGTCTTTACCGCCGAGCAGCGGCAGCGTGTCGATATTCGCGAGGTACTTCATGCCGTCGTTCGCCGTGCGGTTCATGTGGATGGCGACATTGGGAATGACGAGCAGGTCACGGTCGACGCTCACGAGTTTTTCGACAATCTCGCCGTTTGCGCGCACGAAGACGCGGCCCGCGACGGAGAGTGGGCGGTCGAACCACGTGGACATCAGCATGCCGCCGTATTTTTCGGTCGAGAGCTGGACATAATGCGCGCTGCGGCGGTCGGGATGCTCTTTTAAACGGAACGCTGGCGAGTCGGAGTGCGCCGCAGCCATGGTAAAGCCGCCGTTGAGCGTCTTTGGCACGCGGAAGGCGATGGTGCTCGAGCCGTTGCGGCGGACGAAATACTTCCCGCCGGGGGCTACCTCCCAGCGTTCGCGTTCGGAAAGCTCGGTATAGCCGTTTGCGAGGAGCTTTTGGCGGATGTTCTCGGTCACATGGTAGCAGGTGGGGCTATTTTTGATAAAATGCAGCAGTTCTCTTGCCGGTGCATGTTGCATGGTGATGTCCTCCACAGTTTATTTTTGTTTGGCGGTATTATAGCACATGTCATGCTTCTCGGCAAGCGGACACTCCCTCTGTGCCGTACAAAACAGGGGCAGCATTTGTGCATTTGTCCATATTTGGTGGAATTATAGTTGATTCTTTTATCGAAATCCTTTATAATACAGTTGATTTCCGTCCCCCTCCCGCATCGAGCGGGCTTTTGTTTGCGCTCTTAAGCCGGAAGGAGGCTATTTCTATGAACGAATCCTCTTCTCCCGCGCCAGTTCCGGTCTCACCGCTGTGGACGCGGGATTTCACTATCATCACATTGGGCAGCGTGATCTCGATGCTGGGCAATTCGATGTCCGGCTTCGCGCTGAGCCTGCTTGTGCTGGACTACACGGGCTCGAACCTGCTCTATGCCATCTATATTGCGACATTTACGCTGCCGCAGATCGTCATGCCGATCTTCTCGGGCGCGATCCTCGACCGCTTTTCGCGCAAGAAGACGATCTACACGCTGGACTTCCTTTCCTCCGGGGTCTACCTTGTCGCTGCGCTGATCCTGAGCCGCGGCTGGTTCAGCTTTCCGATGCTCGCGGTCTTCTGCTTTATCATCGGTTCGATCAACAGCATCTACTATGTCGCCTACGACAGCTTCTATCCCCTGCTGATCTCTGAGGGGAACTACTCCAAGGCCTACTCCATCGCGAGCGTGCTGGAGACGCTCTCGGCGCTCATCATCCCGATCGCAACGTACTTTTATAATCTCTTCGGCATTGCGCCGCTGCTCGGCATCAACGCGCTGTGCTTCTTCATCGCCGCGACGGCGGAGACGCAGATCCGCGCCGAGGAACACTACATCGAAAAGCAGCGTGCCGCGCTCGCGCTCGAAGAGCAGCATTCCTCGGGCCGCCAGCTCCTGCGCGACATCAAAGAGGGCTTTCGCTATCTGATGAGTGAAAAGGGGCTTCTGCGCGTGGCCATCTATTTCACATTCAGCATGCTGGCCTCGGGCGCGTCGCAGGTCATCACGCTGCCGTACTTCAAGTCGACATTCGATAACGGCGAATACATCTATATGTTCGTCTGGGGCATGGCGATCTTCGGCCGCGCCATCGGCGGCGGCATTCATTATAAAATCAAGCTGCCTGTGCAGCATAAGTATTCCATTGCCCTGATGGTTTATGTCGTCATCTCGCTGTGTGAGGGCTTCTATCTCTACTGCCCGCTGCCGGTGATGATGGTCTCGTGCTTTTTAACGGGTATCCTCGGCGTGACGAGCTACACCATCCGCATCTCCGCCACGCAGAGCTACGTGCCCGACGAGAAAAAGGGCCGCTTCAACGGCGCGTTCAACATGCTCAACACCGTCGGCAGCTTCACGGGCAATCTGCTCGCGGGTGCGCTGGTGGCGTTTCTCCCCGTGCGCGGCGTGCTGACGGGCTTTATGCTCGTCACGGCGGCCGCGGCGGTCGTCGTCATCGGCGGCGGACGCAAGGACGTGTCCGCGATCTATAACCGGCAAGAATAAGAAATGTAACAATAAAAATTTGATGGAGGAAACAACATGAAATTTTCCGAAATGACCTACACCCGCCCCGATCCCGCGGCGAGCAAGCAGCAGCTTTCCGCGCTGACGGCGGAACTCAAGGCCGCCAAGAGCTATGAGGAAGCGCGCAAGGTGTTCCTTTCGCAGCAGGAGCTGATGAGCCACATCTCCACCGCCGCGACGCTTGCGAGCATCCGCCACTCGATCGACACACGAGACAAATTCTACGACGGCGAGGAAAAATTCTGGAACAACTTCAACCCCGAGCTGGAGGAATACAATCAGGCGTGGACGGCGGCGATGCTCGAAAGTGCCTTCCGCGCGGACTTTGAGAAGGAATACGGCGATCTGATGTTCGTCAACGCCGAGATCGCGCTCAAGACCTTCTCCCCCGCCATCATTCCTGAATTGCAGCAGGAAAACGACCTGACGCAGGAGTATGAAAAGCTGCTCGCCTCGGCGCAGATCCCGTTCGAGGGCAAGGTCTACACCCTCTCGCAGCTCTCCCCGTTCAAGACCTGCGCTGACGATGAAAAGCGCCTTGCCACGTGGAAGGCCGAGGGCCAGTGGTACAAGGACAATCAGGCAAAATTCGACGAGCTCTACGACAAGCTCGTGCATCTGCGCGACGCGATGGGCAAAAAGCTCGGCTACGAGGGCTATACCACGCTCGGCTACTACCGCATGGGCCGCAACTGCTATACGAAAGACGACGTCGAGAAGTTCCGCGAGGCGGTCGTCAAGTATCTCGTTCCCGTGGCGGACAAGGTGTACCGCGAGCAGGCCAAGCGCCTGGGCAAGCAGTATCCGATGAGCTTTGCCGACAACGCGCTCGAATTCCGTTCCGGCAATCCCCGCCCCGCGGGCACGCCGGACGACATTCTCGCCCAGGGTATGAAGTTCTACAGCGAGCTCTCGCCTGAGACGAAGGAGTTCTTCGAAACGATGCTGCGCGACGAGCTGCTCGACGTGCTCTCGACCGAGGGCAAGCAGGCGGGCGGCTACTGCACGAGCATCATGGACTATCAGGTGCCGTTCATCTTCGCCAACTTCAACGGCACGCAGCACGACGTCGAGGTCGTGACGCACGAGGCCGGTCACGCCTTCGAGGCCTGGACGAACCGCAAGCGCATCCCCATCGACTACATCTGGCCGAGCATGGAGGCCTGCGAGGTCCACTCGATGTCTATGGAGTTCTTCGCAGAGCCCTGGGCGGACGGCTTTTTCGGCCCCGACGCGAAAAAGTTCCTCTACAGCCACCTCTCCGGCGCGCTGACGTTCATCCCCTACGGCACGATGGTCGACCACTTCCAGCACATCGTGTATGAAAAGCCCGAAATGACGCCCGCCGAGCGCCACGCCGTTTGGAAGGAGCTGCTCGGCGTCTACATGCCGTGGATGAAGCTTGACGGCGAGATCCCGTTCTACTCCGAGGGCATGGGCTGGCAGCGCCAGCACCACATCTATTCGAGCCCCTTCTATTATATTGACTACTGCCTTGCCCAGACCGTGGCGCTCGAATTCTGGGCGATGATCCGCAAGGACGTGGGGAACGCCTGGCAGCACTACATGGCCTACACCGTGCAGGGCGGCAGCCGGACGTTCACCGACCTTCTCAAAAACGCCGGCCTTGAAAGTCCGTTTGACGAAGCGTGCCTTCGCGGCGTGTGCGCCGAGGCGGAGAAGGCCCTCGCGGACTTTGACCTCACGGGCATCGAATAATGGGTGAACAGCACAAAAAGCACAGCCGCCGCGAGCACCTGAACGACTTTCATCTGAACATCGCGGGCGAATATGTTTACGATGGGGCACTCTACGCCTGCCAAAACGATGATGCAAAGCAGCGCAGATCTAAGCGCGCCGTGTGGGGAATGGCAGCCATTCTGACCGTTGCGGTCGCCGCGGGCGGGTGCATTCCTGCGCCGGGGATGCAGAACTGTTTTTACGTTCTGCTCCCCTACCTCGGCGAGTTTCTGGCGGCGGGAAGCGTCATCTGGGCGCTCGTAAAGCTCGGAATGGACTGGAGCGCGGTGCGCGAGTACAACTACAAAAAAAGCGTGGCCGTTCTGCCCGTGCGAACGGCGGTCACGGCGGTCTTTTCTCTTCTCGGCGTCGTGTGCGAATTGATCTTCTTTTTCGTCAATGACCACGCAGGACAGACGTTTTTCGCGCTGCTCTATGTCCTGCTGAAGCTGATAGCCCTACTGAGTGTCCTTGTTCTGCGCGCCGAAATTATGCAGGCAGAATGGGACAAATTGCCTAAAAAAGATAACTTCTAAGATTTTACTCTGTACAATGTTCATCTTTTCATGCTATAATTAAATAAATTCTATGCGCTGTTTTTCGGCGCACAAATGTCCATAGGCGGCGCACTTCCCTTTCCGCGCGTGTATACGCGCGGGCATCTTACTTTGTGCTGCACGGGGCGACCCGTTTTGGCAAAAATTTATAAAGGAGTAGATTCAATGAAAAGAACACTTGCACTGATCCTTTCTCTGGTCATGTGTCTTGGTCTTCTGGCCGGCTGCGGCGACAAGAAGACGGACGACGGCCAGACCGACGGCAAGACGCTTGTTGTCGGCACGCAGAACTTCGACGGTAAGTTCTCCCCCTTCTTCTATACCAATGACTATGAAAACCAGGTCATGGGTATGGTCTTCGACGGTCTGTTTCTCGTCGACCGCGAGGGCTCTGTCGTCCTCAAGGGCATCGAGGGCGACGTCCGTCCCTACAACGGCACCGACTATACTTACAAGGGCATTGCCGACTGCGACATCGTTGAAAACAGCGACGGCACGGTCGACTACAACATCACGCTGAAAGAGGGCGTCAAGTTCTCCGACGGTGAGGAAATGACCATCGACGATGTCATCTTCTCTTACTATGTCCTGCTTGACCCCGCTTATGACGGCGTTTCCACGCTGTACTCCCTGCCCATCAAGGGTCTGGAAGCCTATCGCAGCGGTATGGAGACTGTGCAGAACCTGATCCTCGCCGCCGGTCCTGACGCCTACGCCGCCAACGACTTCTACACCGAAGAGCAGTACAACGCTTACTGGACCGCCTTCAACGCCGCCGGCGTGAAGTTCGCCCAGGAGATCCTTGACTACGTGGTCGCCGCCGGTTACGCCACCGCTGACGACTCCGTCGCCGCGCAGGCTGGCAACTGGGGCTTCGAGCTCGCCGATGACGCGACCGTCGAAGACTTCTGGGCTGCCATCGTTGCTAAGTACGGCTACGACATCTCCGATGACGGTATCAACGCCGAGACCGCCGGCACCAGCATCTCCTCCTTCCTCGAGGCTGAGCTGGGCGACGCCTACACCGACTATACCGTCGCCGTCCAGACCGGCGAGTCCGCTCCCAACGTTGCCGGTATCGTCAAGACCGGTGACTACTCCATGACCGTCACCCTCACCGAGGTCAACGCCACCGCCATCTATCAGCTCCCCGTCACCGTGTGCCCCATGCACTACTATGGCGAGACTGACAAGTATGACTACGACAACAACATGTTCGGCTTTGTCAAGGGCGATCTGTCCCACGTCAAGTCCGTGACCTCCACCCCCATCGGCTCCGGCCCGTACACCTTCGAGGGCTGGTCCAACGGTGCTGTCACCCTGCAGAAGAACCCGACCTACTGGAAGGGCGAGCCCAAGATCGACACCGTCATCTGGCGCGAGATGCAGGACGTCGATAAGATCCCCGGCGTTGTCTCCGGCACGATCGACATCACTGACCCCTCCTACTCCAAGGAAGCTGCCGAGCAGATCAAGGAAGCCAACTCTAACGGTGAGATCTCCGGCGATACCATCCAGACCGACCTCGTCGCCAACCTCGGCTACGGCTATGTCGGCTTCAACGCCAACCGCGTGAAGGTCGGCGACGGCAACGGCGGTGATGAGGCCTCCAAGGATCTGCGTAAGGCCATCGCCACGGTTATCGCCGTTTACCGCGATGTCGCTGTCGACTCCTACTACGGTGAGTTCGCCAACGTCATCAACTACCCCATCTCCGACACCTCCTGGGCCGCTCCGCGCGTTACCGATGAGGGCTACAAGGTCGCCTTCTCCGTTGACGTCAACGGCAACGACATCTACACCGAAGGCATGAGCGCCGACGACAAATACGCCGCCGCCAAGCAGGCCGCTCTCGGCTACTTCGAGGCTGCCGGCTACACCGTCGCTGACGGCAAGATCACCGCTGCTCCCGCCGGCGGCCGCATGGACGCTGAAGTCATGGTCGGCGGCGGCGGCACGGGCGACCACCCCTCCTTCATGGCTCTGACCCTCGCGTCCGATGCCCTCAAGGAGATCGGCTTCAACCTGATCGTCTCCGATATGTCCAACTTCAGCGAGATGACCAACGCGATCAACGCCGGTACTGCCGACATGTTCGCCATGGCATGGCAGGCCACGCCCGACCCGGATATGTTCCAGATCTATCACAGCCAGGGCGGCTCCAACGAGAAGTCCTACTGGATCAAGGATGCCGACCTCGATGAGCTCATCATGATGGCTCGTCAGTCCACCGACCAGACCTACCGCAAGACCCTGTATAAGCAGTGCCTTGACATCGTGGCCGACTGGGCAGTCGAGATCCCCATCTATCAGCGCCAGAACTGCGTGATCATCTCCGCCAAGCGTGTCAACCTCGACACCGTGACGCCTGATATCACCACCTACTGGGCCTGGTACAACGACATCGAGCTGCTCGACCTGCAGTAAGCTCCGTCGCTGCACAAAAACGTTACTTAGGCGCATGGCTACCCTGCGGCTTTTGCCGCGGGGTAGCCTGCCTCAGGCACATCTGCTTATGATCCAAATGCCCCGGTGCATCGGAGCATTTGGCTGATATGCAGAGAGAGACATATCAAACCCGAAACGGCGACAAGGCCCCGGGCGCGGGGCGGCCGTTATCAAAAAACGGAGGGATTCTATGCGCAAATATCTGGTAAAACGCCTGCTGCTGTCGGTGGTGATCCTCTTTTTTGTGACATTCATCATCTACGTGCTCATGCGCTGCCTGCCCAGTTCCTACGTGGAGAATATGGCGCGGCAGCTCTCGCAGGCTCCCGGCTCCAAGCCCTATGAGGAGTGGCTGGCACAGCTCAACGCACAATACGGTCTGGACCTGGGCCTCATCCCCGGCTTTTTCGTCCAGCTCAAGAACCTGTGCACCGGCAACTTCGGCGACAGCTGGAAGTATACCGTGCCCGTCATCCAGAAGTTCAACGAGGTCATCTGGGTCTCGTTCATCATGGGCGCTATCTCGCTCGTGTTCGAGCTTCTCATCGCGGTGCCGCTCGGCATCGTGGCCGCCACCAAGCAGTACAGCGTGACTGACTACACCGTCACGACGGTCGCACTGCTGGGTATGTCGCTGCCAACGTTCTTCTTCGCGACGCTCTTAAAGCTCATCTTCTCGGTCAAGCTCGGCTGGTTCGACCTTGTCGGCCTGACGGGACGTGACTTCAACTCCCTCAGCCAGTTTGGTCAGATCCTCGATATGGCAAAGCATCTGGTGCTGCCCATCGTGACGCTGGTGTTCATTTCCATCGGCTCGTGGATGCGCTATGTGCGCACGAACATGCTCGAGGTGCTCAACGCCGACTACATCCGCACCGCCCGCGCCAAGGGTCTTTCCGAGCACAAGGTCATCTATCACCATGCCTTCCGCAACACGCTTATTCCGCTCGTGACATTCATCGGCGGCTCGCTGCCCGGTCTTTTTGCCGGCGCGCTGATCACAGAGACGCTGTTTGCCATCCCCGGCATCGGCTACATCTCGTATAACGCGATGGTCGCGGGCGATATTCCCTTCTCCATGTTCTATATGACGTTCCTGGCGATCCTGACCCTGCTGGGCAACCTGATCTCCGACATCCTGTACGCGGTGGTCGACCCCCGCGTGCGCATCGCGTAAGAAAGGAGGCGCTAATCCATGTCTGAAGAAAAGAAGATCAACGATCAGCAGGAGAGCGGCTCCCCCGAGCAGCTTTCCCTCAACGACGACCGCCGCGTCAAGGTCCTTTCCCCGGGCACGCTGGTCGCCAAGCGCTTTTTCCGCAACCGCCTCGCAGTCGTGGGTCTGACGATCCTCGCCGTGATGTTCATTTTCTCTTTCATCGGCGGCCTCATCAGCCCCTACGGGCAGGACGAGGTCTTCTACCGCGACGATATCCAGCTCAAGGAATACGCCGCCATGAGCGAGAACACCGAGTACCGCTATCTCGTGGCCGACGGCCAGGAGTTCGGCACGATCCTCCAGGCGCAGCTCACGCTGCACATGGGCAAGGACGACAGCTTCTCCTACAAGGGTGTCACCTACGACGTGACCGAGGAGGGCGACTCGCTCTACTCCGTCTCGAGCGGCGGCAGGCTCCTTGCCATCGCCTATAAGGACATCATCAGCTCGAACGACCCCAGCCAGAAGTTCGGCTTCAACTTCAGCTTCAGCGCCCTTAAGGCGCACGCCAACGGCGAAGCGGAGTTCACGGCCGACGGCAAGACCTATACGCTTGATGAAGACAGCGTCATGCTGAATGGCGAGGAGATCGCCTACATCAGTCGCTTTGTCATCCAGTCCAAGGTCAGCGGCACGGTCATCAGCAAGGACTTCAAAGAGCGCGTGCAGCAGGCCGTCGAAAACGGTGAGACCGAGTACACCTATGTGAACGACGCCGGTCAGGAGCGCGAGATCAAGCTTGAATACAATCCCGCCAAGTACCAGTGGTCGATCAAGGAGGGCACGTCCACCCGCGTGTTCGACGCCTATTCCTTCCCCAGCTCCGCGCACTGGCTCGGTACGGATAAAAACGGTATGGATATGCTCACCCGCCTGATGTACGGCGGCCGCGTGTCGCTGATGATCGGCTTCATCGTCGTCATCATCTCCGCGGCGCTCGGCGTGGTGCTCGGCGGCGTCTCCGGCTACTTCGGCGGCTGGGTCGATAACCTCATCATGCGTATCGTCGATATCTTCTACTGCATCCCCTCCACCCCGCTCATCATCATTCTGGGCGCAGCGATGGACGGCATGCGCGTCGACCCACAGATCCGAATGCTCTACTTAATGCTGATCTTGGGCTTCCTCGGCTGGCCGGGTATCGCCCGTCTCGTCCGCGGCCAGATCCTCTCTCTGCGCGAGCAGGAGTTCATGACCGCGACGGAGGCCTGCGGCATCAGCGTTTCGCGCCGCATCTTCCGCCACCTGATCCCCAACGTCATCCCGCAGCTCATCGTCAACTGCACGATGAGCCTCGGCTCCACCATCATCACCGAGGCAACGCTCAGCTTCCTCGGCCTCGGCGTCAAGTTCCCGTTCGCCTCCTGGGGCAACATCATGAACGACGTTTCCAACTCTTACGTCCTCACGAGCTACTGGTTCATCTGGATCCCCGCCGGCATCTGCCTGATGCTGACGGTCCTCGGCTTCAACTTCGTCGGCGACGGTCTGCGCGACGCGTTCGACCCGAAGATGAAGCGCTGAGAAAGGAGGGAATTTGAATGGCTAAGAAGCATAATGACGGCTATCTTTCCGCAAAGGAATCCCGCCGCATTTCCAAAGAAAACCGCAAGATCACAAATGCGCTCGAAAAGAAGCGCAAGCGCAAGAACGTTCCCGAATCCGAGTATCTGACCGAGATGCACGACCCCAACAACGCGGTCGAATTCGACAACCTGCACACCTACTTTTTCACCGACACGGGCGTTGTCAAGTCGGTCGACGGCGTCACGTTCTCCGTGCCCATCGGCAAGACTGTCGGCGTCGTCGGCGAGTCCGGCTGCGGCAAATCGGTCACGAGTTTGTCGCTCATGCAACTTTTGCAGCGCCCGCAGGGTCAGGTCGTGGAAGGCGAAATTCGCCTGAACCTCGGCAGCAAGGCCTACGACGTCACGAAGGCGCCTGACAGCGTCATGCAGCACTTACGCGGCAACTACATCTCCATGATCTTCCAGGAGCCGATGACCGCGCTGAACCCCGTGTTCCGCATCGGCGACCAGGTCGACGAGGTGCTGGCCCTGCACAACGAAAAGGGCCACGACGAAGCGCAGATCAAGGCGCGCACCATTGAGCTCCTTGAAATGGTCGGCATTGCCAACAGCGAGGGCGTTTACAAGATGTTCCCGCACGAGCTCTCCGGCGGTATGCGCCAGCGCGTCATGATCGCCATGGCGCTTGCGTGCAGCCCGAAGCTCATCATCGCCGACGAGCCCACCACGGCGCTCGACGTGACGATCCAGGCGCAGATCCTCGACCTTCTGCGCAATCTGAAGGATCAGATCAATTCCTCGATCATGTTCATCACGCACGACCTCGGCGTCATCGCCGAAATGGCGGACTATGTGGTCGTCATGTACGCTGGCCGCATCGTCGAGCAGGGCACGGCGGAGGAGATTTTCGCCCATCCCGCACACCCCTACACCATCGGCCTCATGGCCTCCAAGCCGGTCGTGGGCCGTCAGGTCGACAAGCTCTACTCCATCCCCGGCAAAGTGCCGAACCCCATCAACATGCCGAACTACTGCTATTTCAAGGACCGCTGCGAAATGTGCGTGAACGGCTGCGAGGGCGACTACCCGTGCGAGGTCAGCATCTCGCCGACGCACAAGGTGAGCTGCTACCGCTATTACGACGGCAAGCGCCCCGACCTTGAGGGGGTCGTGGAGGAAGAGCTGGCCGAGGGCAAGGAAAACGGAAAGGAGGGTGAATAAGATGCCGTTTTGGAAAGCCGGTAAGAACGACGATCAGGTCCTCGATGAACTGAAGGAAACGCAGAAGCAGAATGCCGATGAATTTGTCAAGAAGCAGGAGCACGCCGATGAGGCGCAGAAGTCCTCACTCATCATCGACAACAATTTCACCCCCGTGGAATACGACCCGCAGTACATCCTGCAGGTCAATCACCTCAAGAAATACTTCCCGATCAAGGGCGGTATGGTGTCGAAGACGGTCGGCTATGTCAAGGCCGTCGACGGCGTCACGTTCAATTTAAAGCGCGGCACGACGATGGGCCTTGTCGGTGAGTCCGGCTGCGGCAAGACGACCACGGGCCGCACGATCCTGCGCCTGTATGACTCCAAGTCCGGCGGTCAGGTGCTCTTCAACGGGCAGGAGGTCTACGACCTCTCCCACAAGGAGCTGCGCGCCCTGCGCACGAAGATGCAGATCATCTTCCAGGACCCGTTCTCTTCGCTCTCCCCGCGTATGCCGGTCGGCGAGATCATCGGCGAGGCCGTGCGCGAGCACAACCTTGTCCCGAAGGCGGAATTCGACGATTATATCGATCAGGTCATGGACAACTGCGGCTTACAGCCGTTCCACAAGGACCGCTACCCGCACGAATTCTCCGGCGGTCAGCGCCAGCGTATCTGCATCGCGCGTGCGCTCGCGCTCAACCCTGAGTTCATCGTCTGCGACGAGCCGGTCTCCGCACTCGACGTGTCCATCCAGGCGCAGATCATCAACCTGCTGAACGAATTGCAGGATAAATACAAGCTGACGTACCTC
This sequence comes from Oscillibacter sp. ER4, assembly GCF_000765235.1. Taxonomy (GTDB): domain Bacteria; phylum Bacillota; class Clostridia; order Oscillospirales; family Oscillospiraceae; genus Hominicoprocola; species Hominicoprocola fusiformis. The sequence goes on from NZ_JPJG01000014.1 coordinate 111,106, forward strand.
TTCATCAGCCACGACCTCTCCGTTGTCGAGCACATCTCCGACACCGTCGGCGTCATGTACCTCGGCAACCTTGTGGAGTACGGCGCGAAGGAAGATATCTTCCGCAACCCGCTCCACCCCTACACGAAGGCGCTCTTCTCCGCCATCCCCATCCCCGACCCGAAGGTGAAGATGAACCGCATCGTGCTCGAGGGCTCCATCCCCTCCCCTGCCAATCCGCCCAAGGGCTGCAAATTCCACACCCGCTGCGCCAACTGCATGGCCTGCTGCAAGGAGGAAGCACCCGTCCAGCGCGAGATCGAGCCGGGCCACTTCGTGTGCTGCCACCTGTACGATATGTGATGAAGAAGGACGACTTCTACGAGGAGGACGACGGCCGCACGATCGCCGACATGAGCGGCATCGAACGCCAGCCGACCTTTCTCCCGCACTTTCACCGCAAGCGCAGCGACTTTTCCGCGCCCGACGCGCCCCGTGCGAACGACCGCCCGTGGGAAAGCGTTGCCGGTGAGCTGACGCGCGAGGAGCGCAATGCCGCCATCCGCGGCGCGCTCAAGGCGGGACTGCTGATCGCAGGTGTGTATATCCTCGCCGCTGCGGCGCTAATCGTCGCGATGCAGCTGCTCTGGTCTTAAATATGGAAAAAGGAAGACTCTTTCGAGTCTTCCTTTTTTATTTTTCTGCACGGCAACGACAAATAGCTCTCTTTTCTTCGGATTTCAGATTGTTTTTATCTTTATTCTATGATATACTGGGTGAGTTGTATGTCGTAAAAAAGAGAGGAGATTCTTCATGGATCATAAAAGAGGTTCCTTTTCCGGCAAGATTGGCTTTGTCCTTTCGGCTGCGGGCGCGTCCGTCGGCCTCGGAAACATCTGGCGCTTTCCTTATCTGGCCGCCAAATACGGCGGCGCTATTTTCCTGCTGGTATACATCATTCTGGCGATGACCTTCGGCTACACGATGATCATTGCGGAGACTTCGATCGGCCGCATGACCGGCAAGAGCCCTGTCGGCGCTTACAAGTCCTTCAGCGATAAGCCTGCGCTGCGCGTGAGCGGCTGGATCAACGCCATCATTCCGATTCTGATCGTCCCCTACTACTCCGTCATCGGCGGCTGGGTCATCAAATATCTGGCGGAATACCTGATGGGTGAGGCGCACCTCGTCGCGGAGGACGGCTATTTCTCGTCCTTCATCTCCAACGGCGTGTCCTCGGAGCTTTGCTTTCTGATTTTCACGGCCATGACGCTGGCGATCATCTTCGCGGGCGTGGAAAACGGCATCGAGCGCGTCTCCAAGATCATGATGCCCATTCTCGTGGTGCTGTCGCTGATCATCGCCGTGTATTCCGTGACCCGCCCCGGTGCGCTGGAGGGCGTCAAGTACTTCCTTGTGCCCAATCTTGACAACTTCTCCTGGATGACGGTCGTCTCCGCCATGGGGCAGATGTTTTATTCCCTGTCCATCGCCATGGGCATTCTCATCACGTTCGGTTCCTACATGAAAAAGGACATCTCGATCGAAAGCTCCACCCGCAATGTCGAGGTCTTCGACACGGCCATCGCCATCATGGCGGGCCTGATGATCATCCCCGCGGTGTTCGCCTTCTCCGGCGGCGATCCCAGCGCGCTGAAGGCCGGCCCCTCGCTGATGTTCATCACCATCCCGAGGGTCTTTGATTCCATGGGCTTTGGCACGGTGATCGGCATTGCGTTCTTCCTGTTAGTGCTGTTCGCCGCGCTGACGAGCTCCATCGCGCTGACGGAAAGTGCCGTCTCCACCTTACAGGATGAGCTGCACTGGAGCCGCAGAAAGGCCACGAGCATCATGGGAGTCTCCATGATCCTCCTCGGAAGCCTCTCCAGCCTGGGCTACGGCCCGCTGGCAAATGTCACCGTGATCGGCATGCAGTTTTTGGACTTCTTCGATTTCCTGACCAACTCCGTGATGATGCCCATCGCGGCCATCGCAAGCTGCATCCTCGTCTCCCGCGTCATCAGCGTCGACCGCATCGCGGACGAGGTCACGCTGAACGGCGCGCCCTTCCGCAGAAGAAAGGTCTTCAACGCCATGATCCGCTTCCTGTGCCCGTTCTTCGCGGCGATCATTTTGATCAGCTCGATCGCCAGCGCGTTCGGCTGGATCTCGATGTAAATAGTCGCGCTTCATAAGCGCGAGGAATAAGTGCAGCGTCGTAGGCGCTGCGGCCTGCTCCCTGCGACCTGCAGGGGTGCGGATAAATAAGGGAGGGGTATCTCTTTTTCAAAAAGAGATACCCCTCCCTTATACCCTCCCAGAGAAAATTTGCATTTCAAGCGTGCAGCTCGAAGAGCTGCGGCGCTTGCCGATCGCTACTTGCTGCGCGTAGCGAAGCCGCGTTGAGCGCTGCTATACGACTTGCCTCTGCTCCTACTACCCGCTGTTGCGCAGCCGTTGGCGGCTCTGCTGCCTTACGGATGCGGCACACCCCTTGCGGGTGCCGCTCTACCTATCTTGTAGAAGTGCGCAGTAATCATCGTCTACCAGAGCACTCCTCAATGCGGCGAGCGCAGCAATGCCGCATTCGGCACGCAGTCTGCCGCCGAGCAAACGTCACTCGCGCCTCACGACAGTAAGGCGCGGTTGCTGTCAGGTCGCGACTCGCAGGGATTCATGGCGAAGC
>NZ_JPJG01000015.1 GCF_000765235.1 Oscillibacter sp. ER4
ATTGGCGCTCTCCGCCGTGACAGCGGAGCTATTTTGCCGTGACACTGGGGCTAAATCTCCGTGCAAGTGGTGCTCATGATCCGAAATTTACACGCAAAGCGGTTTATTCAGTAGACATTACCTACATGACGTAAAAAGCCCACGCCTCCGATTTTTCTTGTCGGCAGCGTGGGCTTTGATTATGTTGTTACTGGTCATATACCAATTCGTGTAGGACGATTTCCTCCGCACGGCTGTGGATGCTGTTTTTACGGCGCACCCATTCCATTTGGTCAGCCGCTTTGAGTGCTTCGGTCACGCCCTCCTGCCTCGCCATAGCGGGAACGATGATTTCCATACGCTCGTTGCAGGCTTGGTCGATTTCGGACAGGTGCTTGAACAATGTACCCTCCACCACATAGTTGGTGTAAAGGATTTTACGGTGTTCTTTCAGATAGTTACGGCGCAAACGTCCGTATTTGCCGATCTGATAATCGCTGTCATCCGGCAAAATAAGGTTAGGGATGAAATAATCGCCCACCTGACGATATATGCCGCCCTTCAAAATCGGCAACTTTCAGAGGGAGATAGAATACAGATGCAATTCGAAAGCCAGTATGCAAAAGGCCTAAAAGGAAAAACGGACAAAGAGTACCCTACCAAAACTCTCTTGGGCGTTTTAGCAGACTATTTTCGCTTGGCAGGGATTGCGTGTGTCTTACTGATAATTATTAGTTGTGCATTTCTAATTCCCACCAATATGGATCTTTCCAGTAATTACTTGCTTTATCTTCTCAGATGTGGATCGGCATTCTCTTATGCGATTTTCGCTGCCAATATTCTATTACTCTGGCTTATCCTCATTTTTTTAGTTAATTCATTGGGGAAATCCGTAAAGTAACTACACCATGGTTATTTCCATGGATAGTGTTTGAAGCGCGCTTATCTCAGTAAATAAACACAACATTGATTCCGGGGCGGCAGGGCATTCTGCCGCCCTCTATTTATGTTGGCAGCCCGATAGTTTTCGGTATGTCATAGAAATAATGGAAGATAAGGTGGTGATTCCGTGAAAAGTCAAAATTTACTGAAAAAGGAGGTGGTATGCCCATGCAGCGCAAAAGAATAATTGCGTTCTCGGTGCAGGAGGCAGGATATGGCCAAAACGCTTGATTCCAAAATGATTGAGGCCGAGCGGCAGACCAGCAGCCGAGCTGAGCGCAGAGAACAAAAACGTCGCCAGATGCAGGACGAGATTTCCTATAATCAGCGCGGAAATGGTGTCATTGTCATCCCTCCGCAAAAACGGCGAGAAATTGCAGCGGAACCACCCAAACTCCGCGTTGCGGCATATTGCCGCGTCAGCACGCAGGAGGAACAACAGATCGGCAGTTTCGATATGCAGATTCATCATTTTACCAAGAGAATCGAAGCCAATCCGCAATGGGAACTGGTTGAAATCTATCAAGATGAAGGGATAAGTGCAACTACCGTAGAAAAGCGTCTGGGCTTTCAGAAAATGATTGCCGACGCGGTGGACGGAAAAATTGACTTGATCCTCACGAAAAACATCAGCCGTTTTGGTAGGAATATCGTGGATATTCTGGACAATCTGCGAACACTTTCTGCTCTGAATCCCCCTGTTTCCGTCGAGTTTGAAACGGAGGGAATTACCTATACCGGTGATGGACGGAATAACCTCCTGATCTCACTATTGGCTGCTCTGGCTGAAATGGAATCCCAACAAAAGAGTGAGGCCATTAAAGCGGGTATTCGCTGGCGTATGGCGGAGGGCATTTACAAGTTCTCTGTGCAGAACACGTTGGGCTTCTACCGCGACCACTTTGGGCGGTTGGTTATCGAACCTACCGAGGCACGAATTGTCGAGTATATCTACGAAAGCTGCTTGGAGGGCGCAACGCCAGCGGAAATAGCTGCTGCCCTGACAGAGCAGGGGATCAAATCTCCCATGGGTAATGACCTCTGGTCTGCCGGTACTGTCCGCAGCATCCTCCGAAATGAGAAATACTGCGGTGATGCCTTGATGCAGAAAACCTATACCAAAGATTTCCGCACACACAAGTCGGTTAAAAACACGGACTTGAATATGTATTTCAAGGAAAACCATCACACAGCGATTATCAAAAAAGAGGATTGGATAACAGTACAGAAACTGCTGTCAGAGCGGCACAGCACGGCAAAACGAGCTGCATTGCGTCGCCTGAGCAATCACTTCGTCGCATACCGCGTGAAAGATGGGCTTTTCAAGGGCTATCTGATCATGGACTCCCGATGGTCTTTTATGGAACGTCAGGAGTTTATGAAAATCGTGGATGAGGCGCAAAACACAATGAAATGAAAGGATTTTTACTATGAACTTTGATTTTTCCGCTTTGAATTTTGAAACCATCGACTCCAATATCAACGCCTACCCGGATATGTTCCTGAATCAGAACGGCGTGACTTTCACCAAGAAGGTGCTTGAGGACTTGGGTTATCCCGCCTTTGTTTTGTGCCTGTTGGATGCGAAAGCAAGAGTGTTCGCAATCCGCTCCTGCAAGAGCAACGAACCGAAGGGCTTCAAGTTCTCCAAGCCGAAGGGTGAGCAAAAGGGCGTTGTTACGATTTCCAACAAGAATCTGCTTGACCCGCTCCGCGCTGTCACTGGCGAGGATTGGATTCCCGGCAAGCGTTACAAGGTGCGCGGTTTCTGGGTTGCCGATGCAAAAACCATGTGCTTTGACCTTAACGAGGCCGTTCAGGAGGACTTTCGCCCTGTTACGCCGAGCAATGACGCAGAATAACCCCTGATACTCAGGGAGAAAAGGGAGAGGCAAAGAGCGGCGGCAAGCCACCTGAGCGAGAAAGCCACCTCTCCCTTTTCTCCCTCGCTGCGGCTATGGAAACCGTGGAAAACCGCAAGTGGTTTACACACCGTTCCAACAGCCTGCACTTACCCTCTTTTTCCTCTCCGGATTTCTCCCTATACAGAGAAAACGTGTTCATTTTTGTTCCGAGAACGTACAGTTACCGTGATAGGTAGAGCGTAGTATGTCAACACGGCATAGAAAAACAAATGGCACACAGGAGGGATTATCCTCTAAAAAAAGCCCCGAGACGCAACAAAAAGAAGCCCAGCACGCGCCGTTTGACGTGATGCTGGGCTTCTCCTCATTACAGCGATTTTCAGCGGGTAAAACAATGCTCTGTTTGCAAGAAGCACTTTCGCATTTTGCCAAATGGTGTAAAAATGCTCTATGCCGTAAAATTCCACATCCAAAGGCGTACCGTATACGCTCTGCCGTGCTTTGCTTTCTGATGTGCTTTTTTCATGCAGGGAGAAAGGATTTCACTGTTCTCACTATCTCCGGTTTTAATAAGGCATTTTTACTGCCTCACAGTGACTTTACTCAGCAATTAAGCCGAAATGCCGCAGAGCATCCTTAATTGCCTCGACCTTTTCAGGCGGGCATGGATGATACTCATGCTTCCTCTGCTCCACAGCGTTCGGCGCTTTGTGCATATCCAATCCGACCATGCGCTTGACCTCTGCAATATATGCAGTATGGACTTTGAAGCCGTACTTTTCCTGCACATATTCCTGAATACGCTTATAGGTCGGATGCTCCTTGACCTCGCCGGTTTCCACTTCCATTCTGACTTCAACCGTCAGTGGATTTGTTTCCCGTGACAAGAGGACCACCGTCTCGACGTGTGTCGTCACTATGATAGGAACACATTGACTTTGCCTCGTCGGTTGTATGGGAACACAAACCGGCGCTTTGTTTTGCTGCCTTGCTATTCTTTCTCGGCGGCTTAAAATTGGTGCCATCCAAACTGCTTTTGAATCCGGTCTTATAGATAAATGTCAGCATGGACGGGTCTTTGTTACCATCTTCATCATACCCGCCGACGATCACTTTTTCAACTATGCTTTCAAAAACATAACGGTCAAAAGTATCAAGCACTTCATTTTCTTCCAGCGTCCTACGAAACTCTGCAATCCGCTTTTTCATAGTGCTTTCTGTTTCAGCGGATTCCTGCAAGCTCTCGCGCTGTTTTTGGATCTGTTCGATCTGGCTGCTTAAATCAAAATACTTCTGCTCGTATGTATCTTTGTCAATGATTTCTTCCAGCCGCATATCAACCAGCTTGGCCCGCTTTGCATCCAATGCAGCAATATCTTTCTCGACTTTGGCTAACTGCTTACTTGCATTACTATCCGAAAGGGTTTCTTCTGTTCGGGCAATAAATTCATCTAACACATCCTTGTTATTTTGGCACAGAAGCCGGTAGGATTCAATAAATGCCTGTTCAATGGTTTCCTCGGCAATTCCTTTACTGTCAGGACAAAACTTCTTGCCCTTTTTGGTGGCAGTCACACATTGCCAGATAACCTTGTTATACTGTGAACCGCTATGCCAACTTCGCCTTGTAAGTGTACCACCGCAGAAGCCACATTCCAGCATACAGCTAAAGGCATATTTCCGGCTGAATTTTTCACGCTTGACATCCGTACCTAAACGGCGCGGCTTTGCGCGGCGCTTCAAAATCTCTTGTGCCTTTTCAAACATTTCATCTGATATTAAAGCTGAAATCGTATTGGAGATCAATATCGATCATCCTCTGGCTGCAAGAATCAAGGAGTTGTTTGAATCTGACAAGGATAAGCTTGCTACATACAGCAAAATTCTCTTGGCACAGGCTCGCCTTGTCAGCGGTGTACCGCTTGACAACCCTGCCGAGATCAGCGACCTTGTGTGCAGCCTGATGCTCTAAAATTGAATCAGTACCAGTTCAAATCAATGTGAAAGGAGATTTTTATGAATCACGAGCAAATAACCGGATTAGACCTCGCTATTGTCGGCATCTACCTTGTTGTTATGGTTGTTGTTGGCGTCATCACATCGAAAAAGATCAAGAATAGTGATGACTACTATCTGGCAGGACGATCCTTTGGGCCGATTGTGCTGATGGCAACTGTCTGCGCCACAATCATCGGCGGCAGCGGATTGATGGGGCGGGCAGGTGTTGCGTATTCCAGTGGTTTTAAGGCCATTATGACCGCGATCCCGTATTTGCTGGGAATGTTTATTTTCTCCGGCATTGCAGGAAAAATCTCCGACATTGGCATGAAATATAACATCGGCTCTATTCCTGAACTGTTTGAAATGCGCTTCGGAAAAACCGCCAAGCTGATCATTTCCGCACTTATCGCCTTCACAATGATGGGAACCGTGGCATCCCAAATTACAGCAACTGGAACGATCATCAATATGCTTGGTGGTGAGATCGGACTGTCCTATGAAATTGGTGCCGTTATAGCCTGCATCGTCTTTATGGTCTATACGGCAACGTCCGGTTTGTTCGGTGTTGTTTATACGGATGTGCTGCAATTCTTTATGCTCCTCATTTTTGTCTACATCCTGATACCAACATCGTCCCTGATCCATGTGGGAGGCTTTTCCAATTTCACTGCCAACCTGGATTCGAGTTTGGTAAAGCCTTATATTGACGGTAACATTGTAGGCGACATCGTAACCTATCTGGTATTCACCATGGCCGGTGCTGAGATGTGGCAGCGTGCCTTTTCGGCAAAAGACCGGAAATCCGCTAAAAAAGGAATGTTCCTTGGAACGGCTGTCTATGGTGTAACGATCATTCTTGTGTTTTTTATGGGAATTGTAGCACACCAGATCGTAGGCGATGACATTCTGGCTCAATATGGCACGACCGATGCTGCTGTTCCCGCCTTGGCAATTAAAGTGCTGCCTGCGGGTCTCACCGGACTTGCCCTTGCCGGTATGCTGTCCGTTATGATGTCTACCGCTGACAGCTATCTGCTGGTTTCAGTCCAGACCTGTGTTCGGGATATCGGAAAGACAGTAAAGCCGGAAATGCACGAAAAGACCGAAATGAAGTTGTCCAGAATCTTCTCGATTATCCTTCCCATCGGTGCACTTATCATTGCCCTCTATATGCAGAACGCCTATAACATTTTGATGTTCTCCTGGTCCTTCTATGCGGCTGCTGCCGGCATTCCTGCATTCGCGGCACTCTATTGGAAGAAGGCAACAAAGTCCGGTATCATCGCGGGAATGATCGGTGGTTTCGTGGTGTGCGTTGGTTGGAAATTGCTGGGGCAGCCGTTCGGTTTGGGAGCGGCATTGCCCGGTACGATCGCCTGTGCGGTTGCTCTGATTTGCGTAAGCCTTATCACCTGCAAGAAGCAACCGTCGGTGTATCTGGAGAGCGCACCGCAGTTATAAAGTAGTTTAAGCAGCGGTGTTCTGTAAAGCACGCGTATAAAACCCTCTTTTGATACGTTGCCATATCCCTCCCTATTACATATGCCGCGTGCTTTATTCGAGCATAGCAGACCGGTGGAGCGGATTCGCTTTGCCGGTCTGTCTTTTATCTTATGTACACGGGCTGTTGTCCCGAAGGATTTTTAGATGATAGAAAGAAGGACTCAAATTGAAATATGAAATCAGTTATTTAAGCAAGTCCGGCAACGCAACGATACTTGCGGAAACGATTGCGTCCATGCTTCCTCCCGAAGACACCAGAGTTGTAGATTTGGCAAAAGGGGAAGCCGCTGGGGGCGCTGACATAAGCTTTATCGGCTTTGATGTAGAAACTGGAACAATACCATTGAAAATTATGGATGCGGTATGCGCAGTAAAGCGGAAGGTGTTGTAATGTCAATGCCTGTTGATTCTGTCATTGGAATCTAACCCCCCGATTACTATATTCTCCGTTTAAGCATGGCACTGATACAATTGCCATCCACAACAAACTTGTGTAGGGATCAAAATCAACTTATAAAACGAATACATCAAGAAGCACCCTGTTCACTGTGAACAGGGTGCTTCTTCAATGCCCAAGATATAGAATATCTTGCAGTTATGATGGTAAATCACAATGGATGAGTTCAGCTATCATATATTGTGTCGTCATCCATAACGCCTAACATCAGCGGCCATGCTGTGATCGTCCATTTGGGCTTGCGGTACTCTCCTTTATGCATGTAAGCTCTGGCATAACCTTCTCGGATAAAAAGATTTTCGTAGGTAACGGAGTCTCTTCCCGGGTACAAGCGATGGGCCGTTTGGCGGAGTGCCTTCGATGTTTTTTCTTCTGTGTTCCGGTAGATTTCCCGAAGCTCCTCCGAACTAAAATGCGGAGTATCTTTGTTATATTCAATCCTCACGAGATCACCTCTGTTTATCAAAATAGCCGGAGCAGCAAGGAGCTGCTCCGGCTGTTCCCAGAATGGCAGTAGAAGACGATACTCTATGGCAAGAGAATGGTATCATAATCACTACAGACGGGAGACAAGAGGGCTTGGGATTAGTACATGCCATTCATTTCGGGATTAACGGGTGCGGGAGTGGGCGGCTCCGGCTTGTCTGCTATCAGCGCTTCAGTCGTCAAAGCCATAGCAGAAACGGAAACAGCGTTCTCCAGCGCGGAACGAGTAACCTTTGCGGGGTCGATAATGCCGCAGGCGACCATATCGCAATACTCTTCCTTATATGCGTCGAAGCCGTAGCCGGTTTTCCCGGAGGTTCTTACCTTCTCCAGAACCACGGAACCATCCATACCGGCATTGGCTGCAATCTGACGAATGGGAGCCTCCAAAGCCTTGGCAACGATCTGGATGCCAGTCTTTTCATCGCCCTCGGCGGTTTCCAGCAGTGCTTCCACGGCAGGGATCACATTGACAAAGATGGTGCCGCCACCGGCTACGATGCCCTCTTCAACAGCGGCACGGGTCGCATTCAGAGCATCTTCGATCCGCAGCTTCTTTTCCTTCATCTCGGTCTCGGTGGCTGCACCGACGCGGATCACAGCGACGCCGCCGGCCAGCTTTGCCAGACGCTCCTGCAGCTTTTCTTTATCGTAATCGCTGGTGGTGTTGGCAATCTGAGCCCGGATCTGGCTGATACGGTCCTTGATCTCCTGTGCGTCACCGGCACCGTCCACGATCGTAGTAGTTTCCTTGGTAACCTTCACCTGACGAGCATGTCCCAACATACTGAAATCGGCATTCTTCAGTTCCAGACCGACCTCCTCGGAAATCACAGTGCCGCCGGTCAGGACAGCGATATCCTGCAGCATTTCCTTGCGGCGGTCACCGAAGCCGGGAGCCTTCACGCAGACCACGTTCAGCGTGCCGCGCAGTCGGTTGACAATCAAGGTGCTCAGCGCTTCGCCTTCCACATCTTCAGCGATGATGACCAGCTTCTTGCCGGATTTCATGGTGGTTTCCAGCAGAGGGAGAATATCCGTGATCACTGAGATCTTCTTATCCGTGATCAGCAGGTAGGCGTCATCAATGATTGCTTCCATCTTTTCGGTATTGGTGACCATGTAAGGGGAAATATATCCGTGGTCAAACTGCATACCTTCCACGACCTCACTGTAGGTTTCAGAGGTCTTGGACTCCTCGATGGTGATGACGCCATCGGCAGTGACCTTCTCCATTGCGTCAGCGATCAGACCTCCGATGGTATCATCACCGGAAGAAACCGCACCAACTCGGGCAATGTCGCTGGAACCGCTAACAGCCTTGGACTGATTCTTGATTTCGGCAACAGCGGCATCCATAGCCTTTGCCATGCCCTTTTTCATGACCATGGGATTGGCTCCAGCGGCCAGATTTTTCAGGCCTTCGCGGATCATGGACTGTGCCAGCAGAGTTGCAGTGGTGGTGCCGTCGCCGGCCACATCGTTGGTCTTGGTGGAAACTTCCTTTACCAGTTGAGCACCCATGTTCTCAAAGGGATCCTCCAGTTCGATCTCCTTTGCGATGGTCACGCCGTCGTTGGTGATCAGCGGTGCGCCATACTTCTTGTCCAGAACAACATTGCGGCCCTTAGGACCGAGCGTGACTTTTACGGTATCAGCAAGCGCGTTGACGCCGTTTTCCAAGGACTTGCGGGCTTCATCGCCCCGAATAATCATTTTAGACATCGTGATATCTCCTTACGTCTCTGTTATTACTCAATGATTGCCAGAATATCGCCTGCGTTGACGATGGTGTACTCTTCATCGCCAACTTTGATCTCAGTTCCGGCATACTTGCCTACCAGAACCTGATCGCCAACCTTGACAGAAACGGGTTCGCCATTCTTGCCGGGGCCAACAGCGGTCACAGTCGCGACCTGGGGTTTTTCCTGTGTTGAAGCGGTAAGGATGATCCCTCCCTGCGTTTTCTCTTCCGGCTTGGCGTACTGGACAACAACGCGGTCAGCCAAAGGGTTAATAGTCATGTGTGATTGCCTCCTATCTTGGTTTTAACGGATTCATGTTAATCTTCGATTGCGATCAGGTTTCGAGATTCGATCTGAGGTACGGGAATTTCCTTCTGGATGATCAGATACAGGGTGCCGTTTTCATACTTTGCATGGATGTCCTCCTGGCGAACCTTTTCGCCGACATAGAAGCTTCTCTGCATGGTACCGACGAAGCGCTCACGGCGAAGGTATCTGAATTTTTCTCCTTCGGGAACGGGATCCTGTTCGACGATGGCGCTGATGACAAGGTTGCCGTTCTTCAGTTCAATGGTCAGGTTCTCTTTTTTGATACCGGCAAGATCAATGGCAACCTCGTATCGGGTTTCTGTCTCGCGGATATCGGTTCGCATAAGCCCGGAACTGTTGTGATTTCCAAAAGCGGAATCGGCGAGTTCTTCAAACATGCTTCTTGCGAGGGTGTACGGTGTTAACATAGATAAGACTCCTTCCGGTCGCTATAGGCGATCTGTTTTGATGTTCCTATTATACCACCATTTTTAGCACTCGCAATTGGTGAGTGCTAAATTATTGTATCAAGTTTATTATTTATAATAAAAATAATTTATTAAATAATTGAAATCGTCTTGTTGTGAACTGGTTTCTATGTTATATTTGATAGCGCAGTCATTTCTTTTGAAGGAGGAGGGCTATGAACACATTTCAGATTCAATGCTTTCTGGCCGTAGCCAATTCGCTGAGCTTTGCACGTGCCGCAGAGCAAATGAGTGTGTCTCAACCTGCCATCACCCATCAGATACAGACACTGGAAAACGAACTGAACACAAAGTTGTTCAGGCGATCCACCCGGCTGGTTGAATTGACATTGGATGGGCAGGCGTTTATTTCTTATGCGCAGAAAATGATAGAAACAGAGCAACAGGCGAAGATGCGTTTTGGAGATCCGAAGGGCCACTCCTTTGAACTATTGTCCATCGGAACTGGCAGCCACACTCTTTTTTCGGATATGGTGCCAATTCTGGCAGAACTGGCAAACCACCATCCGAACCTGCATCCAAAACTGTTTGTTGCAACCCATGAAAGGCTATTTCACATGTTGGACAACGATTCCGTACGTGTGGCATTCAGTTTTCAGGATATTATTCCCAAGCGAGAACATATGGTTTTTGCTCCGCTTTGCAAAACAAGCATTGTCTGTCTCGGAAAACCGGGACTCTATAAAGAGCCGGAACAGAGTCTTTCTGCCGAACAGCTTTCACAGCAAGCCATAATCATTCATGACCCGGTTTTCTTGTCATCGGAAGTTTTGAGCCTGCAAATGGAACTGATCAGGAATCGAAACCGAAGCAACATTCATTTCTCCGATTCCGTTGCCGGTGCGATTACCCTGGCGCGTGCTGGATATGGTCTTGCCCTGGTTCCAGAAATCTATGCCCATAACTGTGATGATCTGGCCTTGTATCGACTGTCGGGGGTTCCAGAACTGACCTTCGGGCTCTTTTATAACGAACAAGATCGAGACGACACCTTGAAAGCTTTTGTTAGCCTCACACAAAAAGCCTATGCTGTATGAGGATTTACGTCCTAACCAAAGACTCGCACAAATGAACGGAACATAAAATAGGGTCCCGTCCTTGAAATGATCAAGGGCGGGACATTTGATTTGCTATAGTATTTGATTTCTTTAGCCATGCGTTTTTTCGCAAAAACGTGTAGGTGGCTATACCGTTTTCATTGGGAGGTCTGATGATCGTTTTATGGAATCGCCTAATTGGCTTGTTCAACAGGTCATCGTTGTTCTGGTGTCTGTGTGTCTGGCTTTAGGTAAGTACCGAGATTTTTTTGAATATTCTCCATTCGATAATCCAACAAGGCGGCTTCTTCTGCGCATTCGCGCAGTTCTTTTGCAATATGCAGGGGGACTTCCACGTCCTTTTTATAGCGGATCTTATGCTCCAGACTTGCCCACCAATCCATCGAGATCGTGCGAAACTGCACCTCGACCTTCATCATTTTCTTTTCACTATGTAAGTAGATGGGGATCTGAATGATCAAATGAAGACTGCGGTATCCATTGCGTTTCGGATTGGCAAGATAATCCTTTTTTTCAAGTAGAACGATATCATCCTGCCGCAAAAAAGCATTGGAAAGCTCATAGATATTGCAATCGTTTATGCGTATTAAAGTCGTACTCTGTGCGTATTAGGATCAAGCGATATCCACGCCATCACTCTGCGACAACAATTCCTGCAATTCGCGCCGGTCTGTGGTGATAAGGTCTTTTTCCATCTGGCTGCACTTGATCTCCACCGTCACATTGTTGTTATTGGTGCTGATCAGGCCGTTGCCCCGTTCAAAGTGGGTGATCTCCATGACCTCTGCCTCAGACAGATGCAGGATGGACTGAACCCGGCGTGCTTCCTCTTCCTCCAGATTGAGCAGGATCTTCGTTTTTGCATTATTGATGATGCCTTTACCGTACCCAACTTCTCCATCATCGCAAGCAGCCGCACCACACGGCTGTTTAGCCTCTCTGTTGATCGCTCGCTCCGGTTGGAGGTCATGGCGGCAGAAGACAAGTCGCTTCGAGAAAAGAGGAAAGATCCGCAGCACTGACTATTCAGTTGTCAAGGAACCGCGAAGGAGGCTGTTGTTTGCCCCTTCACTTTACAACGGACTTTTTTTTGCTGATTGGGGGGGTCTGCTCAAAAAATATTTTTGAGTTTTTTCCTCATGGATGCAATAGCCTCAACAACCGTTTTGTGGTTAATCCCTTTCTGCCTTGCATACTCACGAACCCCTACTCCACCGAGCATGACAACATCAAATATCTCAAGCTGAATGGAGCTAAGGGACTTTCGGAAGTCTTCGATGCACATTTCCGTCAGAGCCATTTCAATGTTGTTGGCAGGATCAGCCAACCAAGCAGAAGATTTCACATCGTCTTCCGGCAGAGCATCCAGTGACAGAACAGTATCAGAAGATTTTTCTTCGCCGTTCTCGTCATCGGATGTACCGACAGTTCCATAAGAGCGTCTGAGTTTCTTTTCCTCAGCGCGGAGGCTTTTCATGACCTCGCGGTCAACCTCCGTTACTTCGCCAGTCAGCTTTACGCGCACCATGCACTTGCCGTCCTCCGTAGTCCAGAGGTCATAGTCGAACTCGATAGGGGTTTTTGGGATTCTTTTCATTGTCTTGTCCTTTCCGCTGGCGCGGAGCAGCGGATGGACGAGACAAAAATAGAGCCGCATGACGGTGAGCTTGAATCCCATGCCG
>NZ_JPJG01000109.1 GCF_000765235.1 Oscillibacter sp. ER4
AAATGATAATTTAGCGGCTTAACCCTGAAAGCAAGGTCTGTGCGAAATCTGTAAGTTTTTCCATCTCAAGATTATTGTCAGCAACAGCAGCAAGGGTTGCTCTCACCAACACTGCCCAATTTTGCTGCAATTCAATCGGCGGAATGGGAATGTGTAATGCTTTAATATAACTTGTGGGCTTTGCGATTGATGGAACGCCGGTTGTGTTATCATTTGCGAGTAATTTCCTGCGCCCAGCATCAGTGTGAAAATAGAAGAGAACATACTCAGGTAATAGCGCACACTGGTCGCAAGTAAGTAAAAACTGACTTTGGGAAATGACATACCTGTCGAATTTCGTTTTGTCCGGAACAAGTGCAACTTGCCCCAGCGTTCCACGATGAGTGATCACAATATCACCAGAGACGGCTATCGAATTTTTTAGCTGGCTTGCTTTTTCATCCTCGACATATCGGAATGATCGTTCAGAAAGCAAGTAGCCAGAGATGTTATCCCCGTTTAACACGGGAACACCATGATCAACAAAGCAGTCAGTTTTTATATTAGAGCCAAAAGGTCCCATTGCAACGCGGGACAATGATTTCCCCAAAGGATGAGAGAACCAATCACTCTGCTCGTCACGGTATTCGGGATGGGTAGCAAACGTCCGCATGAACTCTGTTTTGCAGAGTTCCACTAAATTATCATTTATAGGAGAGAACGATTATGGATAAGATGAATCTATATAAGTGCGCACAAGCTCTATCCGTGAAGTGGAAATCGTTCTT
>NZ_JPJG01000110.1 GCF_000765235.1 Oscillibacter sp. ER4
GTCCGGATAATTGGTTATTGATGAAGATGAACCGGTTTCTTTTGATGACCCGGTACATACCTTTCAGGGGACCGAAGTTGTCACAGAACATTGGTTATGTTTGCGTAAACGAGATTGGTGATCTGATTAAACCTCACTATGTTACTGAGAGTTTTCCGAAGCTGCTCAAGGCAAATGGATTGAGACACATCAGGTATCACGACTTGAGACATAGCTGTGCCTCGTTACTTCTGGCAAACGGTGTTCCCATGAAGCAGATTCAGGAATGGCTTGGTCACAGCGACTTCTCAACCACGGCAAACATTTACGCACATCTGGATTATAGCTCGAAGCTGACTTCGGCTGACGCGATGCTCAATGGTTTGGGACTTGCTCCGAACTAAAAAAGAAAAGCCAGCAGCCGGGAAAACCGGCTACTGGCGGACATTCTGGCGGAGACGGTGGGATTCGAACCCACGGACCCTTGCGGATCAAACGATTTCGAGTCGTTCTCGTTATGACCACTTCGATACGTCTCCGTATTTATCTCAACATCAGCACCTCAGAAAACGGGGAGAACTGATGGGGAGAACAAAGAAAAATATTCAGTTAAAGATACCCGAAAAACCCCGTAAAATCAAGGGTTTCCGGTCAGGGAGCTACCGGATAGCGACCACGATTTCGAGTCCGGGTCGCCGGGGATCTTACGCCACCAGCGTTTTCAGGATTTCCATGATCTGCTCATATTCGATATCTGCGGCATAGGCAAACTGCTTGCGGTATTTATCCCACATGGCGCGGAGTTCCGGGCTTTCTTCGATGTTGTGCAGGATTCCGGGGACATCTGCGATCTGCTCCGCAGTGCCGCGATGCTTGGCCGTCGCGCTCAGCGCCTCATCAAACACGGCCTTGTCAAATTTCTGTGTTGTGGTCAGTATGTAGGCATCGTAGAAATCTCTGGGGCGGGTATTGAACACACCGCGCCGCAGGATGGTTTCCACCTTTTCCGCCATGACGGTTTCAATGTTGTACGCCCACAGCTCGTAGGACTTCTCATCATCAAAAATCTCGGAAAAGTTGTACTGCACCGCGTGGGGCGTAATGGCATCGCCGGTGGACACATCAATACTCATCGGGGTCAGTAGCGTGTCGAACCTGGCGTTCAGCATAACGCGGTAGCCACCGTAAATGTCGTCCTCCCGGATGGGAGTGATGGTTCCAATCTCGAATGCCACGCCATCGTCCAAAGAAATGGCGCAGACCTGCTCCAACGCACTGCGGATCGCATCCGGTGTGAGGGGCAGGTTTTTCAATGTGGTGTCCAAGTCCATCGTAGCCCGGTTGTCCAGACCGACGATGGCCGCCACCAGCATACCGCCCTTCAGAACGAACTTCTCTTTATACGCTGAGGCAGAAAGGCGTACAAGCAGCCGCTCGAACATATAGTTCTGCAGGATGACCTGTGCCGGAATATTCTTCTGTTTTGCGATGTTGCGGATCTTCGCTTTCAGACTCATTGCTTTGCTCACAGAAGCACCTCCAAATACTGCCGCAGGACATTTGCCACGCGCATTTTCTTCGCATAAGAGTGAAGTTTATTCAAATCCTTTTTAGGGCTGGCGGCGTAGAGCTTCAAAGCGGCAAGAAATGTTTCCGTACCGACTTTGTTGCGGCTGCGGATCATGTCGCAGATTGTGCGCTCAAGGTCATATACCGGCACTTCGTTCCCAGCGGGTGTGTTCAGTGTAGTCCGGCCAAGATCAAACAGCTCTGGCTTGATGTAATAGATTTTGCACTCGTTTTTGATTGCTGCCGATACCGTGTAATCGGACGGCACTGTGATCGTATGCTCAAAGGGTGTCCGATCCGAAATGCCATGAAGGAACAGGGCTGTTTCGTGGGAAAGAATGATCTGGTCGGAGCGCTTGCTGATGGACAACAGCTCATCCTGCATATCGTCAGGAAGAATGTACTGTCCCTGAACGATTCTATGAATTCTATCTTCTCTGCACAGTTTATAAAGCATGGCTTTGGAGATGCCGTGCGCTATGGCAGTTTTCGTTTCAATGATGCCGCCATGTTCCTGAGCAATGGCGGCAAGCTCGGCCATGTAATCCATATCTATCACCTCACGATACTAACTCAAAGATATTATAGGCGATTTCGTTATCAAAGTCAACAACGAAAGAGAACTTTTACAATAAAACTCATTGTAATTTCGTCATCAAAGTTAACACAATAAGGGCTTGGGATATTCCCAAAATCTCCGAGTGTACGGACACCGGATTTGCTTGCTATTCTCTAAAAAACTGAATCATCTTCGTTATCACGCGCTCTCGATTTCAAAACCGAGGGTGCTTTTTATTTTCAAAATTACTCACATAGGGGGAATTGAATGATGAAAAATCGCACCAGACCAGCCCGCATTGAGTTCCGTGTCACCGAGCAGGAACGTCAACTAATCCAGAAAAAGATGGAGCAGCTTGGCACTAAAAACATGGGCGCCTATCTGCGCAAGATGGCTATTGACGGCTACATCATCAAGGTGGATTACACCGAGCAGAAAAAGTTGGCTGCTGCCGTCAGCAACGTGGCTGCTAATATCAATCACATCTGCCGCCGCATCAATCAGGCCGGGCGATTCTATGCAGACGATGTTGCCGAGCTAAAAGCCAGACAAGCCGAGATCTGGCAGCTGCTGAAACAGAGCCAGAAAGACGAGATTCCGCCATAACGGGATTTTCCATGTGTGGATTTTCCGTCACCGGATTTCCAGACGATGGATAAGCTGACACTCCGGAGCGTCCCGTTGTTGGATTTCTGGACAACGGTTTTCGGCACAGCCACCGGGGATGAAATTCATCCTCTAAATAATAAGAAATAAATAATCTCTCAAGAGAATCATCCATCAATCCAATCAATACCGGATTGGATAGGATGGATGGGATGGAGGCGTTATGAAAAGTTTTTACAAGTTTACCGTGAAAAGCCCAGCTGCTTCTTACATACCACTGCCACGATTTCTGTTGCAGGATGAACAGCTGCGGGATATCAGCAACGATGCCAAGGTGTTATATGCTCTCCTGCTGGACAGAGCAAGCGTATCCCGGCAAAACGGATATATTGAGCCGGATGGAACGATTCGTCTGTACTTTACGCTGGAACAGGCGCAGAAGAAACTGCACCGCAGCCGACAGTGTGCCACCCGGATCTTCCGCGAGCTGGAATACAGCGGCCTGATCAATCGAAAGAAGCAGGGACTTGGTAAACCGGCGGTCATCACGCTGAACTACCCGGCAAACGCCAGGCTCATCACAAAGGAGGAAACCGATGAAAAGTGAAGTTACAAATACGAAATACCCGGCGAATGCGTTGCCGCGGCTCACGCCCGGACAAGCCCGAAGCATCCGAAGACTCACCCGCCAGTGCTGCAACAACGACAATGGAAACTGCTTTCTACTGGACGATGGCGATCCCTGTGTCTGTCCGCAGGCCATATCCTACAGTCTGATCTGCAAGCACTTCCGGCGCGGAGTTCTCCCGCTGGAGCCGGAATTGGAGGACGCGATCCTCCGTCCCAAAGGGACCCGCCGCTGCAAGGTCTGTGGTGCATACTTTATGGCCGGTTCCGGACGAGCCAAATATTGTGCGGAATGTGCCGCCGAAGTACACCGAAAGCAAAAGGCAGCACACGCCCGAAAAAAGAGGTCGGGCGTAGACAATTAACCCCTCGCAAACCCTTTGCACGCAAGGCTTTCCAAAGGCCACTTTTCAAGAGTGCGTATGTTTTTACTTAACCCCCGAAAAAACCGATTCAAACCGTCTACATTTTTTGATTGATGAAAGGAGTCAAAACCATGGAAAACAATAAGATCGAAAGAGTTCCCATTCACCTCAAGCTGGCCCTCACCTCCAAGGAGGCCGCCGAGTACAGCAACATCGGTATCAACAAGATCGACAGTATGCTCCGTGCGCCCAAGTGTCCCTTCGTCCTGTTTGTTGGTACGAAGAAGCTGGTCAAGCGCAAGGAGTTTGAGCAGTACATCAGCTCCAAGCTGGTGATCTGAGCGAAAAGCGGCGATATGCCGCAAGAAGTTTTCAAATTCACCTTGAGAGAAAGAGCACATTGTGATATACTTAAAATGTAGTGGTGTGCTCTTTTCTCTCTGGGGAAAGGAGTTCATACATGGGAAAAAATCTCAAAGGCAGAGAATGTGGTAAGGGTATCTACCAGAGGAAGGACGGATTGTACAGCGCCCGGTTCGTAGACAGAGCCGGTAAGCGGCACGAGAAATACTTCCAGACGGTTCCCGAAGCAAGAAACTGGATCGCGGATGCAAAGTATGCGGATGCACACGCGGAGGTTTTTGTCGGCACCGATATTACGGTGGATGAGTGGTTTGATTTCTGGATCGAGAATATTGTCGGAGATTTGGCTCCCAATACGCTCCGCAACTACCGTGACAGATACAAGCACAACATCCAGCCGGTGATCGGCAGGATAAAACTTACGGATGTGAAACCCATGCACTGCAAAAAGGTATTCATCGAAATGGATGCCGATTATTCCGGATCCACCATCCGTCAGGCGTACATCACCATGGGGACGATGCTGAAAGCGGCGAAGATGAACGATCTCATCTCCAAGCATCCCATGGACGGTGTTCGATTTACCAAGCCGGTCCGTGCGGCAAACGACATCAAGTTCCTCACCCGCGAAGAACAGCGTATCTTTCTGGAAACAGCCCGACGTTCTCACAACTATAACCAATATGCGTTGATCCTCGAAACGGGACTGCGCACCGGTGAGCTGATCGGCCTGACATGGGATGCCGTTGACTTCGAGAAACGGACGCTGACGGTAAACAAGACGCTGGAGTTCCGGCACGGTACAAAATCGTGGCGGGCGGGACCTCCCAAAACGCCTAACAGCTACCGTACCATTCCGCTGACAGACACGGCCTATGGCATCCTCCGTGAAGTGTGGGACAGCCGGGAAGAACGAAAATCTTCTCCTGTGCTGGAGCAGACTTTGGAGTACATGGATCGTCGAAGCGGCAGCATGGCAAAGCTGGTGATGCGCGATCTGGTCTTTATCAACTGGCGTACCGGAGAACCGGCAAAGAACAGTTCCTATGACACCCATCTCTACAAACTCTGCGACGAAGCGGGAATTGGGCGCTTTTGTATGCACGCGCTGCGTCACACCTACGCCACGCGGGCGATTGAAAGCGGGATGCAGCCCAAAGTGCTGCAAAAGCTGCTGGGACACGGCAGCATCAAAACCACCATGGATCGGTATGTCCATGTGACCACCGAATCTCTGGATCAAGCGGTACGGCAATTTGAAATGAATGGGGTTATCTGAATGAGAGCCGCGGTTCTGCACCAAAATGGCGTAAAAATGGAGTAGACACCGAAAGCCCCAAACCCGGAAACCCTTGAAAATACAGAGAAAACAAAGGAGAATGAAGATATATGAAATTAGGTATCGTCGGACTGCCGAATGTCGGCAAGTCCACTCTCTTCAACGCGATCACCAACGCGGGTGCGGAAAGCGCCAACTACCCCTTCTGCACCATTGAGCCGAACGTCGGCATGGTGGCCGTTCCCGATGAGCGCCTCGATAAGCTCTCCGAGATGTACCACCCCAAGAAGAAAACCCCCGCCGTCATCGAATTTGTCGACATCGCGGGCCTCGTCAAGGGCGCGAGCCAGGGTGCGGGCCTCGGCAACAAGTTCCTCGAGAACATCCGCCGCACGGACGCCATTGTCCACGTCGTGCGATGCTTTGACGATGAGAACATCATGCACGTCGTGGCTGACGCGAGCACGAACGTCCCCGTCGACCCCCTCGGCGACATTGAGACGATCGACTTGGAGCTCATCATGGCCGACCTTGATATGGTCAACCGCCGCGTCGAAAAGGCGACGAAGATGGCCAAGGGCGACAAGAAGTTCCTGCACGAGGTCGAGCTTTTCTCCGCGCTGGCCAAGCACCTCGACGCGGGCAAGAGCGCGCGCACGTTCGAGGTTTCGTCCGACGACGCTGAGCTCATCGCGACCGCCGATCTTTTGAGCCTCAAGCCCATCATCTACGCCGCGAACATGGACGAGGACGGCTTTGCGAATCAGGACGGCAACCGGTATTTGCAGCAGGTCAAGGAGCTCGCCGACCGCGAGGGCGCGCAGGTGCTGCCGATTTGTGCTAAATTGGAGCAGGACATCGCCGAGCTCGACGGCGACGACCGCGCGATGTTCCTCGAGGAGCTCGGCATTCAGGAGTCCGGCCTCGACCGCCTCATCAAGTGCTCGTACGCGCTGCTCGGCCTCATCTCGTTCCTGACCTACGGCGAGGACGAGTGCCGCGCCTGGACCATCAAAAACGGCACCAAGGCCCCGCAGGCCGCGGGCAAAATTCACTCCGACATCGAGCGCGGCTTCATCCGCGCCGAAACGATCAATTTCGACGACATGATCCGCTGCGGCAGCGTCGCGGCGGCAAAGGAAAAGGGATTGCTGCGCAGCGAGGGCAAGGAGTACGTCGTCAAGGACGGCGACATGATCTACTTCCGCTTCAACGTGTAAAATTTCAAAAATTCCATCATAAATTTCCGTTAACGGCGCAGATTTTCTGCGCCGTCTTTTTTTAAGTGAAACGGGTGCGCTACCATGGTAGCGATTCTGCAAACCGTTGGTATCACAGGAAAAACCGCACTTTAAATTTTCGGACCGCTACCAAACCGCTACCACGATAAGCTCGCAAAGCACTGGAATACAAGGAAAGGCGAAAATCCTAAGGGGATGCGATATCCACCGAATTGAACGATTTTGCGTTGATTCTGCTGAATTTTTCTTATTTTCAATTGTTTCTGCAACAATTTGAGGATTTGCAAATTTTGGCAGCAACCACGGGGAAGCGGGAGAGACGGCGGGTGTTCGGCTCCAAGAGGATGGAAATTTATGAAAGGAGAGTAACATCTATGAAAAAGTTACTCGCAATGGTGCTGGCTCTGGTCATGACTCTGTCTCTG
>NZ_JPJG01000016.1 GCF_000765235.1 Oscillibacter sp. ER4
GATCGAGGCGGCGGAGACATAGTAGATCGAGCCCGCCTCGGCCTCGTCCGCGCCCTGATAGAAGACGCTGCCGTCGGGCTCAAGGCGCAGCGTGCCGTAGACCTCTTTGATAATGGTGCTGCCGGAGGAGTCGGTGTAGCCGCTTTCCGTGTGGGGGTTGAACTCCGCAAGGCGCAGAAATGCCGCCTGATCGGTGAGGGCATTGCTCGCCGAGAGCGTGTAGCGCTGCGGCGGTTCACTGAAAATGAGCGTGTAGGGCGAGAGCTGAGAGAACTCGCCGGAGAGCGAGAACGCAAAATCTGTGCCGTTGCCATCGAGCGAGGCAAGCGCTTCGCGCAGTGTCGCGCTGCTTATCGACGTCCGGCTGACAAAAAAGCCCTGATTGGCGTCCTGTAAGTAGAGCGTTGCGCCGTTTTCCGCGGGGCAGAGCACAAGCCGCGTGACGCGCAGGAGCGAGGACTCCGGCGCGTCGTTGACGCCGAGAATGCGGCTGAGCACTTCGAGCGGCGTGGGGGCCTCCAGATCGAGGTAGATGCTGCTCGCGTGCAGTGCGGTGAGCAGCTTTTCACCG
The DNA here is from genome assembly GCF_000765235.1 of Oscillibacter sp. ER4. Taxonomy (GTDB): domain Bacteria; phylum Bacillota; class Clostridia; order Oscillospirales; family Oscillospiraceae; genus Hominicoprocola; species Hominicoprocola fusiformis. Next base: position 572 of record NZ_JPJG01000016.1, read on the forward strand.
CTGCACGCTTCATAAGTGGTAGCAGAGCCAAGCGCCTCGCCGAAAAACGTGCCGGCGAGCTCAAAATCTGTGTCAAGCGTCGTGATGGCGCTGAGCCCGTAGCGGGCGTATTCGTTCGTGAACACCACGCGCACGGGGAGCGCGAGCTCGGTCAGATCGGTGGTGACGGCGGTATCGGTCGAGGTGTCGCCCGCGAGCCAGTCCTGCGCGAGCTCGTAGGGCGTCTTGCCCGCAAGGTCGCCGACAAGCGGCGTCTGGATCAGAAGCAGCACGGCGGTAACGGTCAAAACGGCGATCGCGGCGTTTTGCAGATGGCTCATGAGCGTGGCGTTCTTATTCATGGGAATCCTCCCCGCCGATAGGCTGGGTGATGGGCAGCTCTAAGCGGACGGTCGTGCCGGGGCCGAGGCGGTCAACGAGCGTGAGCGAGCCGTGGTGACGCTGGACGATCTCCGTCGCGATGGAAAGGCCGAGGCCTGTGCCGCCGGATTCGCGCGATCTTGCTTTGTCGACGCGGTAGAAGCGCTCGAAAATGCGGCTGCGGTCGGCCTCGGGAATGCCGATGCCGTCGTCCGCGACCTCCATCCAGACAGTTTCGCCCTCGCTGCCCGCGGTGACACGGATGTGGCCGCCGTCGGGCGTGTACTTGACGGCATTGCTGAGGACGTTGAGCATGACCTGCTCGATGCGGCCGCGATCGCCCATGATGAGCGGGAGATTTTCGGTATAGTCGTGCGTGAGCTCGTGCTTGTGGCGGCGGGCCTCAAGCTCCGTCGAGCGGAGCACGGAGTCGATGGCGGCGGAGAACGGAAAGCGCGCCATATTCATCTCGCTGCGGCCGGAGTCAAGGCGCGAGAGCGTCAGAAGGTCCTGCACGATGTGGGTCATGCGGTCTGTTTCGCTGATGACGACATCGAGGAAGTCGTTTTCCGTCTCGCGGCTCAAGTCGTCGCCCGCCCCGCGGATGGTCTCGGCATAGGAGCGGACATTGGTGAGCGGCGTGCGGAGCTCGTGGGAGACATTGGCGACAAATTCCTTGCGGCGCTCCTCGGTCTTGCGGTGCTCGGTCACATCGTGCAGCACGATGAGAACGCCGCCGCTCTCCTCATCGGAGAAGGGAGCGAAGTAGAGCTCCACGCTGCGCTCGCCGACAGTGAGCTCGCCCTCAACATAGTCGCTGCGCTGCATGGTGATGACATGGGAAAACGGGCAGATGGATTCAAACAGCTCGCTGTACACGCACTCGTCCGCCGTGCGGCCTAAGAGCTCGCACGCGGCGGGGTTGCAGTGGATGAGCTTGCCGCTGCCGTCGTAGGCGACGACGCCATCGCTCATGTGGAGAAACAGCGTGTCGAGCTTGTTGCGCTCGTTCTCCACGGCTTCGAGCGTGGAGTGGAGCACGGACGCCATGTCGTTGAATGTGGTGGTCAGAACGCCGATCTCGTCCGTCGATTCGACGGCGAGCGTCTCGTCAAAGTCGCCGGTCGCGATGCGCTCGGCGCCCTCGGTCAGTTTTTCAATGGGGTCGATCATGGTCTTGGCGAGCAGGAACGACAAAAGCACCGAGACGAGAAGACCGACGAGCAGTGCTTGCAGAATGATGAACAGCAGCTCAGAGTTCAGCGACGAGACCGTGGTGCGACTGTCGCGGATGTAGATGATGAAGCTGTTGTCGCCACCGGAGATGGGGATGGCAACATCCATATAGCTTGCGGCAAGGTCGCTGTGATCGCCGACCTCGCCGTTGCGCGCGGTGAGGATATTTTCCGTCTGCCCAAGCAGCTGGCCGTCCTCGTTGCTCGAAGCAAGCACCTCGCCGCTGCGGCCGTCGAGAACATAGTAGTTGCGGTTGCGCGAGTCAATGCTCAGTGTGCCGGAGTAGGCCTCGAGCATCGTTTGCAGGCGCGCGGCGCCGTCCTCCTGCGCGGCCTCTTCGCGCAGTGAGCTCACGAATGCGGCGTTGGACTCGCCGAACACTTCGCTCATCTGCTCGTAAAAATCGTCAATATAGAAGTTCGTGACGCTGGTCATCAAAAACGCGCCCACCACCGCCATCAGCGAGGTGACGAGCAGCAGCATGATCATCACGAGCTTCATATGCAGGCTGCGGAACATAGCAGGAGACTCCTTTCCCGGAAAAGTGCGCGCAACTTACGCCTGCGCGGAGAAATAATAGCCCACGCCGCGGCGCGTGAGGATGTAGGCCGGCGCGGCGGGGTTGTCCTCGATCTTTTCGCGCAGGCGGCGGACGGTGACGTCCACCGTGCGCGCGTCGTCGCCGACGTAGCCGTAGTTCCAGACCTGCTCCATCAGGTCGACGCGGGAGAAGACCTTGCCGGGGTGGCTGGCGAGGAACGTCAAAAGCTCATACTCGCGCTGTGTGAGGTCGATGGGCACGCCGTTTTTGCGCACCTGAAAGCTGTCGGTGTTGATGGTGATGCCGCCGCCGGCGCTCATGGCGTTGTCCTCCGCCGCGGGAGCGGAGAGCATCGTTGTGCGGCGGATGTTCGCCTTGACGCGCGCGAGCAGCTCGCGCATGGAAAAGGGCTTGGTGATGTAGTCGTCCGCGCCGATCTCAAGGCCCAAGATCTTGTCCTCCTCCTCTTCGCGCGCGGTCAGGATGATGACGGGGACGTTGTCGCCCTCGGCGCGCAGCGCGCGGCAGACGTCAAAGCCCATCATTTTGGGCATCATCACGTCGAGAAGAATGAGGTCGGGCTTTTTCTCACGCGCCATGGCAAGGCCCGCCTCGCCGTCGTAGGCCTCGAGCGTGTTATAGCCCGTACGCTGGAGGTTGAAGCGGATGATATCGACGATGTTTTTCTCGTCCTCGACAATGAGGACGGTCTTCTTCTGTTCCATCAGTTCTCTTTCTCCTGTCTCTCTTTTTGCGCTGTGCGCAGGGCGTGGACCTTGAGGATACCGCAGACGGTCTTCGCATCTTCAATCTCGCCGCGCATGACGCGTGCGAGCATGTCGGAAAACGGCGCGCGGCAAAGCTCTAAAAACTCGTCCTCGTCAGGATTCTGCTCACCGAAGGTCAGACCCTCGGCAAGATAAAGGTGCAGCACCTCGCTGTAGCAGCCGGGGGAGACGAGGAGCTTGCCGAGATTCGTCATGCGCTTCGGCGTTGCGCCCGTTTCCTCCTTCAGCTCACGCAGCGCGGCCTCATCGGGGTCCTCTCCACGTTCCAGTTTCCCTGCGGGAATTTCCTCAAGCACACGGGAGAAGACGTAGCGGTACTGCTTCACGGTGAGCACGTTGTCGTTTTCGTCAAGAGCGACGATGGCGACACCGCCGGGATGCTCGGCGACCTCGCGCACGCTCGTTCTGCCGTTTGGCAGGAGCACGTCGTCGCGGTAGATATGCAGAATTTTTCCCTCGTAGATCGTCTCGCGGGAAAGCTGGCGTTCGGTCAGATCCATGATAAAACTGCCTCCTGAGTGCGGCGGATCGCCGCCAAAGCATGGGATAGATACTAAAATTATAGCACGGCGGCGGGCGGAATTCTACTATAAATTAAAGTGGATGGGCAGAATAGAGCGGAATGCGGCGTTTTTTCGAATTGTTACGTTTTTGTGACAGCCCTTGTGCTGGGCGAAAAAGTATGCTACACTATCATAGAAGCGCAAAGGAGGCGATGTGCCGTGGCGGAGAAAAAGGGGATAAAAATCGCGGCGCAGAACCGCAAGGCGTTCCACGACTATTTTGTCGAAGACCGCTACGAGGCGGGCATCGAGCTCAAGGGCACGGAGGTCAAGTCCATCCGCGCCGGCACGCTCAACCTGAAAGACAGCTATGTCATCGTCAAAAACGGCGAGGCGAACGTGCTGTCGATGCACATTTCGCCCTACGACAAGGGCAATATCTTCAACCATGACCCCGACCGGCCGAAGAAGCTCCTTCTGCACAAGCGCGAGATAGGCAAGCTCTATTCGCTCATCAAGCAGGACGGCTACGCGCTGATCCCGCTGAGCGTTTACTTCAAGGACGCGCGCGTGAAGGTCGAAGTCGGTGTGTGCAAGGGTAAGAAAAACTACGACAAGCGCGAGGACGCCGCCAAGCGTGACGCCAAGCGCGAGATCGACCGCGCGATGAAAGCGCGGAGATAAGGAGAGAAATTATGGCAAATCCGATCGTGACCATCGAAATGGAAAGCGGCGCGGTGATGAGCGGCGAACTCTATCCAGAGATCGCGCCCAACACCGTCAACAACTTCATCGCGCTGGCAAACTCCGGTTTTTACGACGGCGTGGTGTTCCACCGCGTCATCCCCGGCTTTATGATCCAGGGCGGCGACCCGGACGGCAACGGCACAGGCGGCCCCGGCTACGAGATCAAGGGTGAATTTTCCGCCAACGGCTTCAAGAACGATCTTAAGCACACGCTGGGCGTTCTCTCGATGGCGCGCACGATGATCCCCGACAGCGCGGGCAGCCAGTTTTTCATCATGGTGGCCGACGCGCCGCACCTTGACGGTCAGTATGCGGCGTTTGGTAAGATCACCGAGAATGCGCAGGCCGCTGTGGACATCTCCCGCGTGAACCGCAACATGTACAACGACATGCCGAAAAAGCCACAGGTCATCAAGACCATCCGCGTGGATACGCAGGGCGTTGACTATCCCGAGCCGGAGAAGATGTAATTTCATTTCCTTTTGCTTTCGCATACCTGACGGGTTTCCCGTATTCGCGGCGCACTTGTCGTGCGCCGCTCACACGGGGGCGTACCGGTTTCGACGGGGGTGTGGAGGCAGGATAAGCGGGCAGAGGCGCCTGGCCTCTATAAAACGGGTAACTTATAAATTAAAGAACAACAACGAAGTTGCTCTCGCTGCCTAAGTAGGCGGCCGTCTGAACCGGAGAGGCCACGGACCGGGGAAGGCGTCGTAAACGTGGCGTCCGTGAGGCGGGAAAGAGTTGACCTGCCCACGCATCATGACTCTACCAAAGCGTAAGGTCCGTCAGGTGTCCTTGCGCGGGGGGAATGTTTAAATCCTGACTGCGCCCGGAGAAAGTCCTGTTAAAGTGCTTTCGGACGCGGGTTCGACTCCCGCCGCCTCCACCAAAACAATATAATCCGAACCTTTATCCAATCGGAGATGGGTTCGGATTTATTGTTTATATCGAGGAAATTGAAGATTGGTAAACGCAAAACCGGGAGGACTGCCGAACATGGCAATCTTCCCGGTTCGTTTATGTAGAATCTTTCGCCGCAGCTTCTTTTTTCTCTTTCCATTCGGCAAATGCCCGCTTGCCCTCATCGCTTTCATAATAATGGTTGCATTTCCATGGTAAATGATAAAGTAACGATTAGCGAACAATGTGTACATTGCGCGCAATGTCATAAAGTTGAAAAGGGCTGTTTGGTTTATAAGTCCTTAGAAATGCCAAAGGGAGGTTTATCGATGTCTGCAAATAAAAGCCTTAACTGCTATTCACATCACGCTCCAAAAGCTGACTGGTTTAAGCAGTACTTTGAGTACAAAAATGATTTTGATCAGAAGCATTCTCTGGGTTCACAGATGTACAGCTTTTTCAAGCGCTTTCTGAGAGATTCAGAGTTGCTTGATGAAGGTGGATTTAGCAGGACTGCTCAAATAATTGATAAGATTGGTTTGGACGAGCCTGCCGCATGGGGCATCATGCTCACAAACTTATCTTATACGCCTCAAATCAACTGGTTTGTTAAGCGGATGAATATGGGAGAAACCTACAGCAAAGAGTACACACTTTCTTTGCTTGTACAGGATGGTGCAAAAGAAAGCTGGGTAAATGATATCTGGAGTTCGTTTGGTAGGTTCGTTGAATTGCCTTTCAACGAAGTTGGTATGGGACACGCATATAAAGAAAAGAATCGGGTTGTATCTATTACAAGATCTCCTTGGGAGTACCCGGAGCCTCTTGTCGTTCTCTACTCTCTCTATAAGTTTGCAGAGGCGTGCGATGGTTACTATCAGTTCACATTGACACGTCTCCTGAATCATGATATTGACAGTGATGGCGTAAGCCCGACGGAGATTTTCGGAATTGACAGAGATAAGATGGAGAAGATTCTCAACGGCCTGAGCGTAAACTATCCGGAGTTTATCAACTGCTCGTTTACGATTGACCTGGACAACATTTGTAAACCCGATGCTTCAGGTCACAAACGAAGACCGGGTTGAAGGAATACAGAACTTGCCTGCATTTATTGAAACTACAGATGCTGATACTTTGCATGTGAAAACAAAGCATCATCCTGAGGAATATCCCTATGCACTATTTAGGATATCCGAGGAAGCGAATCCATATGATGCCTTGTGCCGTATTGATCAGTCCACCGAAGCGATGACCAAAGACATGGGTACAGATGAGCAATGGGCCTATGCTCTTACTCTCCTGCAGGAACATGGAGATTGGGTCAACGCCATAAATCACGAGATTGGTTTGTACAGCAATCTGGAATTGTTTATCAATGCTTCACAGGACTATACCGACGCGAAGAAATGGCTATATTTCATTGCTCTTAAACGGTTTGGTGCTAAAAACGAGTGCCTCGATCGGGCGAGCCAGAAGGCACATGCTTATGAAGAACTTGTCCATTGGGTTGTTCGCGGTCTTGTAGATTTAGACTGCAAATCGCCTGATTTCTGGAAGTTGTACGATTGCCGCAAGGCTTTATTAAATCAGATGGAAGTTTCTGATGATGAAGTTCTCGATTATTGCAGATATATCAAATGCAAGAAGAGGGATGCTCTGTATTATCTTACGGACTCGCACAGACTTGAGAAGGAGCTTATTCTGGAATGTATCGCCGATTATTCAGGAAGCTTCTCATATGCAGAGAGCCTCATGGGAGCAATCCCGTGGGGCTTTTCTCATGCCCGGATGGAGGTGAACAGATGCCAAGAAGACCAAAGCGCCCCTGCTCCTATCCCGGCTGCCCCAAGCTGACAGACGGCAGATTTTGCGAGGAACACGCCAAGCTGGAGGCTCAGCGATATGAGAAATATGACCGCGCCACGGAAACCAAGCGCCGGTACGGTCGGGCATGGAAACGCATCCGCGACAGCTACGCCGCTGCCCATCCGCTGTGCGAACTGTGTCTGAAGGAAGGCCGATATGTCAAAACGGAGGAAATTCACCACATCAAGCCGCTGTCTGAAGGCGGTACACACGCGCGGGAGAATCTGATTGCTCTCTGCAAGCCGTGTCATGCCAGAATCCACGCGGAACGCGGTGACAGATGGCACAACCGGTGACCCCAGGGGCGGTCAAAATTTCCCTCAAGGAAAAGTGAAACCATTCCGCCGAGAAATGAAACCCTGTGAAACCTTTTGAAACCGTATCAAAATTGTCGTACGAAGCCAAACAGGTATTGGACGAACACCTATTTCTTCAGCGGCGGCTTCGCCGTGAAGTGTTCGCTCTGATCCACAACAGAAAAGCGCCGTCTTGGAAGTGATCCCGAGACGGCGCTTTTTCTATATTTCTGAAGCGTTCTAAAACTATACATCTGTATACCTTCAATGCTAAGGAGGGGGGTGCTGTGATGACTTTCCTGTATATGAATCTCAAAAAAGGAGTACTGCGGTATTCCCTCATTTTCAAACTCGATTTAACCAAGGAATAAAAAAGAAGATATGAAGTAATCAAACTAAAGAATCTGAATTCTAACGGCCTATGACTGGGCGGACATCGAGCAGGAGGCGCGCGAGGCAGGTGTGACGGCGTTCTTCTCCATGCCGCTGTTCATGTCCGAGCTGCGCGACGTGCTCTCGCAGCCCTACCGCGTGAAAAAGGAGGAGACGCCCGCGTCGCCGTACTGCTTTGAGGGCAAAAAGGTCCTTCTGGTTGAGGACAATCTTCTCAACCAAGAGATCGCGCAGGCAATTTTGCAGGACGCGGGTTTCACGGTCGATACCGCGGACGACGGCGACGTCGCCGTCGAGCGTTTGCAGGACTCGAAGCAGGGCGAATTCGATCTGGTGCTCATGGACATCCAGATGCCGAAGATGGACGGCTACGCCGCCACGCGCCAGATCCGCACGCTGCCGAGCGACGCTGCCAACGTGCCCATCGTGGCGATGACGGCCAACGCCTTTGAAGAGGACAAGCAAAAAACCATCCGCGCGGGCATGAACGCCCACATTGCCAAGCCCATCGAGGCAGGGCGGCTGATGGAGACGCTCTCGCACATCCTGACATAAAAGAAAGGATCCCGAAAGTTCAACTTTCGGGATCCTTTTTGTCAGCTGCTGAGTTCGCGAATTTCGTCCTGAATGAGCCGGCCCGCCGCGGCGGCGAGCTGGTCGATGCGACGAATGCGCGCAAGGTCGCGGCCATAGATGGCGTTCGCGGCGGGAACGCTCGCGTTTTCGCCCATGAAGACGGCCGCGACGCGGATGCCCTGCGCGCGTAGGGCGCGCACCTCCTCCGCCGTGTCATCGACGCCGATCTGCCCGTCGTAGTCGCGGCTGAGCGGGACTTTGCCGCTCGGCAGAATTTTGTGGCTGTCGTCGGGTGAGGCGTCGGTCAGCAGGATGAGCAGATGCTTTTCCGCGGGTGCGGACTTGATGAGCTCGCCCGCGCCGCGCAGCGCGAGCCCATCGCGGTTCCAGCCCGCGGCGAAGTAATTGAAGACATTGCGCTCGCCGTTCTTGTCGCTAAAATCCTTCAAAATGCGCAGCACTGTGTAGCCGCGCAGGCTGCAAAAGCTCGTCACGCGCACGGGGATGCCGCAGGAGGCAAGACTCTTGGCCAGAATGTAGCCTTGAATGGCGATGGCCTCTTGACAGTGCAGGCGCGAGGCCGAGGCGTCGAGCATCAGATCGACGGCAAAGCCGGGACGGCTCTCCTCGTCGCTGCGTAAAAATACGCGGTCGTCGTGCAGCACCGGTTCGCGCCAGACCTTGGTCCCGTCCAGCCAGCCCTGACGGGCGGGGATGCGCTCGGGCTGCTGGTGGACGAGCAGGCAGTTTCGAATTTGTTCGCTCAGGCGCGCGAGCGCGCTCTGATGCAGGTCGAGGTCGTGTGCGAAGGCGGCGCGGTTCAGCCTGGCCTGTTCCTCGGCCTGCTCGTAAAGACGCTGCGTGTCCGCGCTGATGAGCTGGTTCGACGCGCTCGCGCCCCTTGTGAACCACAGGTGGCAGCCCAGGTGGTTGCCGGTGCAGAGCTGCTGCTCGATGCGCGTGAGCTTGTCGGGCGAATAGATGCTGCGGCCGAAGCAGCGCTCGATGTAGCCGCGGTCCTCCGTTTCGTGCTCGTTGGAGCGCAGACGCGCGCGCAGCGCGTTCGAGACCTTGACCATGCCGTTTTCGCCCGGCATGGCGGAGCGGCCGATGGTCAGATCGTCCGTGCGGACGATCTCGGTCGGCAGGAGCTTGGTGAGAAGCGGTGCCCACTTGTCGTCAAAGTGCAGCTGGAACCCGCCTTTTTTATGCACCGTGCCATCGAATTGCAGGTATTTTTCAAACGCCGCGCGCACGGCGATCTCAAGCTCCGCGGCGTTCATCGTGCCGGGGCAGGCGAGCGCTTGCGCGAGCCCCTTTTCCCACGGGGCGAGAATGGGCGGCTTTTGCCCGAGGATCGTCTTCCAGCGGTCGGACTGCACGGCGTAGACAAGTTGGTTTTTCTCCATCCACTCCTGCCGCGAGAGCTGGTATTCCGACGCGAAAAACTCCTCCGCGTGCGTGCGGCGGAGATCGGCGAGCACAGGGCGCTCGGGCAGTTCCTTTTCATACGCCGCGTTCTCGAGCGCCAGCCAGCACAGCTCGTCGAAAACGTTCTGCCGCGCGTCGCCCGCCCAGTAGGCAAAGAGACGCTTTGGCATCTTGTCGCCGAACCACTTGTGCACAAGGCCGATGACGCAGTTCATGTAAAAGTCCGGCTCGCCGTTTGATTTGAGCGCTAAAAACTGCGGCTCGAACTGATAGTCCCCGCTCGACGTCCAGACGAGGTTGATGGCGCGGCGCTGCTGGGCGGAATAGCTTGACGTCTCCATGTCAGTCGGTGAACAGGCGGCTGCGGTCAAGCTTTGCGGGGATGCGCGCAGCGATCACGTCGCGGATCAGGCTCTGCTCGTAGGCGTCGAACGCCTTATTTGTGATGCCCATGTCAAGCGCGCGGCTCGCGCCGATGCCGCGGCGAATGAGGCGCAGCGCATCCAGAAGACCGCGCAGGTCGAGCGCCTTTTCGGAAATTTCTGCGTTTTCGCACTTTTTCTGCAGATCAAGGAATAGCTGCGCAAACTGCTCTTTGTACTTCTTTTCAAGCGTTGGAAATTCGTCGCCAAGCAGGCGCACAAGGCCGTCCTGGTCGATAGACGGCATCTGGATGACGACAAAGCGCGACGTGAGCGCTTCGTTCAGCTCGCGTGTGCCGGCATAGCCGTAGTTCATCGTGCCGATGAAGCGCGCGGCGGGATCGACCTCCACGCGCTCGTAGCCGGGAACATCGATGGCGCGGCGGAAGTCGAGCGTCGCGTGCAGTACAGCAAGCGCCTCATTTTTTGCCATGTTGATCTCGTCGAGCACACCGAAGCCGCCGTGCTTTGCGCAAAGGTACACGGGGCCGGGGCGGAAGCGGACCTCGCCGCCCTCGAACGTGTCCATGCCGATGAGGCTCGCGGCGTCCATGTTCACGTGGAACGACACGTCCCATGCGGGACGGGCGAAGACCTGGGCGAGGTTTTCCGCCAGCACGTTTTTGCCCGTGGCCTTGCTGCCCGCGAGCAGCAGATTTTCCCCGCACAAAATGGCGGCGACCGCCGCCTCCCACACGTCTTTGCCATAATAATGATACCGCGGCTGCGGGATGCGGTTTTGCAGCTCCGGCGGCGTCGGATACTGCGCGTTAAATTCACGAATGCCATCCAAAAGGTCGGGACTCAGCCCCTCCTGTTTCAAAAAATCCAACAAATCGATCACTCTTTCTTGCCATGTGCACTGCACGTTCTTTTTTTCGGTCATCATCATAACACGGAAAAGGCGGTTTGCAAGTGGTTTTTGAAATTTTTTGCAAAACCACTGCGGGGTGGGTCTCCTGCGCCGCGCAGGGGAGCGGTTAAGGGGGATATTCTCTCACGTGAGAGAATATCCCCCTTACACCCCCAAGAGAACGCAAGGGGCTCTGCCCCTTGACCCCGCCATTGCAAGCGAGCAGCTCGAAGAGGTGCGATGCTTGCCGATTGCACTGCCCATAGCGCGGCGTTGCCGCGTTTAGAGCTGCAAGACGACTTGCCTCTGCTTCTACTATCCGCTGCCGCTCTGCCTGTCTCGTAGTAGTGCAGACTAATTTCCGTCTACCGGAGCACTCATCAATGCGGCGAGCGCAGCAATGCCGCGTTCCGCACGCAGTCTGCCGCCGAGGGAACGTCACTCGCGCCTCACGATAGTAAGGCGCGGTTGCGAGTTGCCACGGCTCGCAGAAGATTCATGGCGAAGCCATGTACACTGCACCCGATTCCGCAGGCTGAGCAGTTCTTCAAGATCGAGACTGCCAATGTCGGGGGTTGAGAGGGACTCCCCTCGCGTTCTCTTGGGGGATCTAAAGAGGGCCATTCTCTCACGTGAGAGAATGGCCCCCTTTGTCCGCACCCTGCGGGTACGCAGGGAATAGGAAAACGGCGCTTGCGCCGCATTGCAAAATGCGTATTGACAAAATATGACGTTATCCATATAATGTCATAAGTTGAAAAAAGGGAGGCCACCTGCTATGCTGCTGAAAAAACGCAACAAATGTCATTTCGCTTCCCTTTTTGTTTTTCATATTTAGTATATGGACCATCTGTCGATTATTCGACAGGTGGTCTTTTTTTAGGAGGAGAGAGCGATGATCGAAAATTGGAAGGACGTTCAGATCGTGCCGGAGTTCTGCGATCAGGGCGTGGACTGCTACCGGCTGGAGGGAGGGCACTTCCTCAACGAGTATTACATTGTCTCAGAAGCCGAGACGCGAAAGCTGATGAACCATCCGGAGGTGGTGGGCTACGAGGTGTACGCCTCGCTCGTGACGGCGACCTCGCAGATGATGTACTACCTGAAGGAGAAAAAGAAAATCACGTCGGCGAATATCCTCTCGATCCTGCGAGGAGCCTTGAACTACCCGCTGGAGGAGAGCTGCTACAAAGAGCACATCCGCGTCCACGACATCAGCTTTATGTCGAGCGAGCGCGTTTTTGAAAACGGCGAGATGAGGGGCCTTGAGATCAAATACTGCAAGCTTGCCACCGTGCCGAACAGCACGCTGCTGATCGGCGACATCATCGCCTCCGGCGAGACGCTTGTGAACTGCCTGCGCTATGTGATCGACTATTACCGCAAGCAGGGGGCCAAGCTACGCAACATCGTGCTCTTCACGATCGGCGGCACGCAGGGCGTCGAGATCCTGGAAAAGCTGACGCAGGAGATCCGCATGTACTGGCCGGGCTTTGAGGGATTTGTCACGGTGTATTACGAGGGCATTTTCAGCTGCTATGAAGAGGGAAACAGGGGCGTTTCCGGTATCAACCGCGCGCTGATCGACTTCTACTGGAAAGGCGGCATCATTGCCCCTGCCTTCCGTCGCGAGACGCTCTCGATGCAGAATCCCCTTTTTGAAAAGTGCACGATCTACGACGGCGGCGCCCGCCGCTACGAGATCCACGAGCATATTGAAGAGGTGCTCGAATTCTGGAACGGCATCTTAGAGCGCGCCGACAGCATCGACAAGCAAGCGCTGCTCGAGGAAAAGCTCGGGCATCCGCTGCCGATCTCCTACGAGGACTGGCTGAAGGACTGCCACTACGAAAAGCTGGACAAAAAGACGACGCGCTGGCTCTATCAGCAGGAGCGCGGCTTTGTGGAGGGCATGCGCGATGTCTCGCTGAAGGAGATCGCGCGCCAGCGGATCGATGAGTTCACCACGACCCTGAGAAAGTATATCCTTTAAAAAATTTATAGATCAGAGAGGACAGAACGCATGAAGAATGAAAAGACGGTAGTGGATATTGACTACGCAGAGGCGATCGTGCCGAAAAGCGCCCGACGCGGCATCGTGACCATGTTTATGATCATGCTGGGCTTCACCTTTTTCTCCGCGAGCATGTGGGTGGGACAGCAGTTGGCGGACGGCCTGGATTTTCAGGGCTTCGTCGTGTCGATGATCGTCGGCGGTGTGATCCTGAGCCTGTACACGGGACTTTTGGGTTATGTGGGCGCGGAGACGGGCATGAGCCTCGACCTTCTGGCCCGCAAGGCGTTTGGCGTCAAGGGTTCGTATCTGCCCTCGGCCATGATCTCGTTCACGCAGATCGGCTGGTTCGGCGTGGGCATAGCCATGTTTGCCATTCCGGTCGCCAACGAGCTGCTGGGCGGCAGCAAGACGGCGGAGTGGGCGCTGGTGATCGTTGCCGGTATCTGCATGACGGCCTCGGCCTACTTTGGCATCAAGTCGCTCACGATCGTCAGCTATATCGCCGTCCCGATGGTGGCGGTACTGGGTACGGTCGCGATGATCCTCGCCGTCATGCGCGGCGACGGCACGATCGTCGATCAGTTTGCCAAGTCCAGCGGCACGCTGACGGTGATCGGCGGCGCGGGACTGGTCGTTGGCTCGTTCGTCTCCGGCGGCACGGCGACGCCGAACTTCTCCCGCTTTGCCAAAAGCGGCAAGGTGGGCGCCATCACAACGGTGATCGCGTTCTTCATCGGCAACTCTCTGATGTTCTTCTTCGGCGGTGTCTCGTCGGTCTATGTGGGCGGCAACGACATCTTCGAGGTGATGATCAACCTCGGCCTGTTCTATCTCGCCATCCTGGTCCTAGGCCTGAACATCTGGACGACGAACGACAACGCGCTCTATTCCGCGGGCCTCGGCCTTGCCAACATCTTCGGCCAGAAAAAGAAGCCCATGGTGCTTGTCTCCGGCATCATCGGCACGGTGCTCGCCGTCTGGCTGTACTGGAACTTCTGCGGCTGGCTGAACATCCTGAACTGCACGCTGCCGCCAGTGGGTATCATTCTGGTGCTCGGCTACTTCCTGAACAAGGAGAAATATCAGGACGTGGAGGTCAGCGAGACGGTCAACTGGTTCGCGGTGATCGGCGTGGTGCTCGGCGCGGTGGTAGCAAATCTGGTGCACTGGGGCATCGCCTCGATCAATGGCATGGTGGTCGCCGCGGTGTGCTACTTGATCGGCCGCGCGGTGGAGAAGAAGTAAAAAAGCGTAATTTCCACCCCAAATAACAGAACAAAAGCCCATCAGCTCGTCGAGCTGATGGGCTTTTTCCTTTGCATGAAGTGCAGAAGATCACTTCGTGCTTGCCGCGTAGAGCATGATCGCCGTCAGCGTGATATAGACCGCGCAGGCCGCGGCGATCACAGCGCAGAGTGCGATGCAGGCGACGCGAAGCGTTCTCTTTTGCCGGAGCTTTCGCGTCGAGAGCACGACGCCCGCGATGGACAGAAAAAACAGCAGTATCGCGACCCAAAGCTGCATACGACCGCTCCTTCCTTCACTCCGCCGCGGGGCGGAAGACGTCGATCATGTCGGTGTACCACTTGAGCTCGCGGGTGAAGCGGCGGCGCAGCGCGTCGGGCGGCTCCTTGCCCTTGCCGACGTCGAAAAAGCCTCGGCCGCTGTGTACGGCGAGGTACAATGTCCCATCAGAATGCAGGCTGACGGAAAAATCGCTGAAAGCGGTGTTGGTGAGCGCAAGGATGCGCTCCATGCGGCTGGGATTCAAAAAGCGCAGCACCCAGTCGGCATCATCGCAGCTCAGGTTGAAGTGCTTGTTGAAATCTTCATAGTCCGTCTTGATCGTTTTGGCGCGGAAAAGCTTGTCGAGCTTGCCGCGCGGCCAGAACATGAGGTCTGCGGGGTACGTTTTGCCGAGCTCACAGGCCATCCACTGACCATTGTAGACCACGCGCTCGGCGGACTCCAGCAAGTCGTTGTTTTCGTTGCGGTATTCGTCCACATCCGTCAGCGTGACAGTGCAGAGCTCGGACGTAAGGCCGCGGTAGGTGAAGTCGATGCGGCCGCTGGCGCTGTCGTAGACGTATGACGGCAGCGGAATGTTTGAACCCTTGATATCCACAAGGTTTTGCTTTCCGATGGGCTGCACGTCTTCAAAATTCGCGTTCATGATCTCCGGCACGAGGGACTCAAAGACCGCTTTTCCGGCGGCCTTCTGGTGCTTGTTCAGAACGCCCTGCCCCAGCAACGCGACGACGATGCCGATGACCGTCAGCGCCGTGACCGAGGTGAAAATACCGATCGCCGTCGCGGCGCAGCCAATCACCGTGAGGAGCTTGCCGCGGCCGCCGCCTCGCTTGCCGTTTTGCAGCTCGCGCGCGAGCTGTTCGTCTGTCATTGTTTGATTTTTTTCCATCGTATCATCCTTTCTCAGTCCCGCGCCGCAAAAAGAGCGGTGTTTTTCAGCAGAAGATCCAGCGTTTCCTCCATTGCGTGCAGCGACGCGCAATAGCTGCGGCGCAGGGCGTCAAGGTCGCGCAGGTCTACATTACTGGCAACGGCGGCAAAGCCATAGTCTGTTTCCACCGCCAGCGAGAGCACCCGGCCTTCCCAGCGGAAGCCCAAAAGCTGTCCTTCGACGCGCTGCCTGAACTCGTTCATCAGCTCCATAAACTGCGGGGCAAGAAGGGAGAGGGCATCCTGCTCCGGCTCTGCTGTGACGCAGAAGCATCGGTCAAACAGCGCATTGCCCGTCGCTGCGCCGCGCGGACTGTCCTCCGTCCTTGCGTTGACGAGGACGGGGGAGGGGGCGGGCGTCTGCGTTTCGCAGCGCAGCACGAGGCCTTTGAATACCATCTCGTGGCAGGTCTCATAGCCTTCGTGACCGCACCCTCGCTCATACACATGGTCCAGCCGCACATTGGCGGCGGAAAAATGCACGCCGCGATAATCGCCCTCATGGAAATTCTCAACCGTACATTCCTCCCACTGACCGTCCAGCAGGTGGAACGTCCGGAGAAACGACTCGTCAACGCACATTTCCGGTGTGTGCATATCCGGGCCGAAGGCCTTTTCCCATTCCGCACGGAAAAAGTCTCCAAACTGCTCCTGTATCAGGGCCTGGAGCTTCTTTTGCGCGCTGCCGCCCAAAAAGACCGCGCAGCAGACGCCGCCGAAGAACAGCACCCCCGTCAGGATGGCCTTGAGCGCGGTGTCCTGCACGGCAAAGTACGAGACCGTGCCGCTCAACACGCCAAAAAGGCCCACCAGGATCCAGACGCGCGACATTTTCTGATAGTGCCCGAGCTTTTTCGAAAGCTCGGCGTCGCTGAGTTTTCCTCTTCCTGTCATTTCACATCCATCCTTTATCATGGCGTTTTCAAATATCCCAGGTGTCCATCCAGTTTTCGCCCCAGTCGTCAGCGGGATCATACGGCGCTTCGGGGATCCAGCCCGCGGGATAGACGAGACCGTCTTCGTCGTGGTAGGCAAGGCCGTCGTCGCCGATGGTATAATCGTTGCCCAGAAGGTAACGGTTCACACCGTCGTAGTACCAGATATAGAAGGTGGAGTATTCGTCTTCGTAAAACTCCGCGTTTTCCATGTCCGTGTAGGTGTAGAAGTCGGCGTTGCGGTAGAAGACACCGTCAAAGTGCTGATCGTCCCCGTAGCGGCCAAAGCGTTCGGCGGAGAGGGTGAAGCTATTGCCGTCGTCGCTGGGGCAGAGGTAGGCGCGCGTTCCGTTGTCGTAGAGGTAGAGGCCCATGCCCTCGCCCTCGTCGTTCATCGTGCCGCTCATGGAATAGTCCGGTGAGCAGGCGATGTACTGCATGAGGGACCAGTCGATGACGATGGTCTCGCCCAGGGCGTTCTGCCACATGCCGTCCCAGTTGCTTTTATCCCACTCGACGATCTCCGCCTCGTCGTCGCGGAGGAAGGTGTGGCGGTGGATGGTGAGCCCGCTGCCCTCGCCGTTCTGGTTCGGTAGCAGCACGCCGTCGTCGCGCAGGAGAAAATTGTAGAGAAAGCCGTTGAAAAAGATCATCGGCCGGCCGCTCGCCTCGGACAATTCAAATTCTCCGCGCCCGCCGAGACCCCAGCCGGTGCGGTAGGCATAGAAGCCCTCCTCACTGTCAAAGTACAGTTTCGAGGTGCCGTCGATGCTCCACATCCCGTCGAGAAATTCCATGTCCATGACGGTCTCATAGCCGCTTTGCGGATCATCAGAGCTGCTGTCGCCGCAGGCGGTCAGGCTCAGCAGGAGCAGCAGCGCGAGCACGAGCGGCAGAAGATACGTTCGGTGCGTCATGCTGTTCACCGCCTTTTTAGTAGCAAATGCTGAAAAACAGCGTGTTGTAGGGGTCGACAAGGTCAGTGTCCATGATGCTCGTCTCGGGCGCGATGCTATCAAGCTGCATCCGTCTGGCGCAGTCCTTATAGTTGTCGAGTTGTGGCGTGGCGGCGAAGACCAGCCCGTCGTAATCGTCGGGCAGGTAGACCATGTAGCTCTTGGTCAGCACCATCGCCCAATCGCTGACGTTGTACTGCCAGTCGGTCGAGTAGGCGAATTCGATGAGGTATTCGTTGCCGTTATAATTGACGGTATGAACATAGTAGTTGTCGCCGCGCTGGCTGTTGCCGTAGGCGGTGGCGGCGGTGAACCACATGCCAGTGTAGTAGTCGTAGAGCTCGCTGTCGGTGTTGGTGATGTACTGCTCGGTGAAGTACGGGATGGAGCTCTCGGGAATGTAGCAGATGGCGTCAAACTGAATCTCGCGGATGCCGTCGTGCGACTGGTCGCTGTGCTTCACGACCTCCCAGTAGCAGTCATTTCTCTCATAGCCGTCGCCAAGGCCGGAGTAGCAGGCAACACCGTTTTCCAGAAGATAAGTGCCCGTGTTGACCGCAGCGTTGATCTGTAAGCCGTTGTCAGAGAAATAGGGCGTGTCGGTCAGGTCGGTCTGCACGCCGTTTTCGTGGAAGTAGGAGTAATCCGGCTCAAAGACATAGTGCTCGTCGGCATCCCAGAACCAGACCATCTGCGTTGTGCTCATGTCGGCGTGCTGGAACGTCACGACGACGTCGCTCTCGCCGTCGCCGGTGATGTCGTCGAATGAGATGTCAAAGCCTGTGCCATCGTCGTTCGCGTCCTCGACCGTCACGGGGAAGGACACGCTGTCGAAAAGCTCCTGCTCGGGCTCGTCGCGGTAGAACGCCGCGCTCTCGGGTCCTACGGTGACGAGAACCTTGACGCTGCCCTCGCCCTCGTGCGTGATGGTGCCCTCGGCGGCGACCACGCCGCTCGCGCGCCAGTCGTCGCCCGTGATGTCATCGCTGCTGTCGCCGCAGGCGGTCAGGCTCAGGCAGAGCAGAACCGCAAGGAAATGATGGAAAGCTTTCATCTTCTTTTCTCCCTTCTTCACTTTTTCAAAACGGCTTACTCAAGGCGTTCGTAGTAGTCGTTCTCGCCGCCCCACACGATGGAATCGGTGTCAAAAAGCGTGAATTCATAGGTGACGTCCTGATACGTCGTGGAAACGGCATAGTACACGTCGTCTACATCGGTCGGGGCCGAGATAAAGCCGCCGTCGACCTCGGTCGTCTCCGCGCCGGGCGCGCGCTCGTAGAGACCCCAGAGACCGCCGCTGCTGTCGATGTAGATGTAGCTGTCGGCGTCGAGATCACCGTCCAGATACCAGATGCCCGCAAGGTAAGAGAGATCGACCGAGCTGTCGCTGCTGTTGTAGTCTTCGGCCTGCGCGTCGAACTCCTCAAGGCTCATTTCGTAGGTGAACGAGCCGAGCGAATAGATGTTCACGCTGCTGCCGTCGGCGGAGAACTGATAGGCGACGCCGTCGTGCTCGTTGTAGGCGTAGATGCAGTCATAGTCCGCGTCGTACTGCAAATAGCCGCTGGTGGCGAGGTCGTCGTTGCTGCCGATGCGCCAGCGCGAACCGTTGGTGTCGATGATGAGATAGTCGAAGTCCGTGCCGCTGTCGGGCAGATAGTAACCTTCGAAAGCGCTGTAATCATAGCTGTCGTAGCTTTCCTTGACAAAGCCGTCGATCGTCGACGGGACATTGGAGTCGTCGCCGTAGTCTGTGTAGTCGCCGGAGTCGTCGCTGCCGCAGGCGGCGAGGGCGAGGCAAAGGATCAGTGTCAGGGTGCAAAGGGCAAGGTGCTTACAAGCGTTTTTCATGTTGATCTCCTCTCAATTTTCAAAAATCGGCGCGCTCAGTGCGCCCGTTCCGCCATGGACAGAATTTCGTCATGGCTCAGCTCCACGTTGTCGAAGCGGACAAAGATGCCGTTCGTCATGGCGCTGTTCCACACCGCGGGATCGGCAAGCGGGCGGAAGCGGAGCTTGTCGAGATACGGCTTCATATCGAGCAGCAGGCGGCTGCCGGAGATGAAATCCACCCGGAGAATGTAGTCCGGGAGCGGTATGACGGCTGAGATGTATTTTCGGTACAAAGGCATTCCTCCCCTCCGGAAAATAAAAGATCCACCGTACAGCCATTGTACGGTGGATCGGAAAGAGTTGGTATTAACCAAAGGTTAGATAATTTCTTAGGAATATCAATGCAAAATAGGCGTGCTGCGTCCTTGCTGTGCCTTAGCTCTTCGGCGCGGCGAGCTCGGCGAGCCGTTTGCGCTTGGTGCGCACGTCGCCTGTGATGAGAAGCTTGGAATAGATCTGATTGATGTACTGCTTCACGCTTCCCTCGGACAAAAAGAGCTGCTCGGCGATCTCGCGGTTGCTCAGGCGTTTGGCGACGAGCGCGGCGATGGCGCTTTCGCGCTCGGTGAGGCCCGCGAGGGCGGCGGGATGGGAGCCTTCCGCACGCTTTTCGCCGCAGCGGCGCACAAAGTCCTCGCCAAGCGGTGTGACCGTCCGGACAAACGCGGCAAATTTCGCACCCACGCCGCGCGTGAGCGCCGTCTTGAGATAGCGGTAATTTTCGACAAACGGCAGATAGAGCGCGTCCGGCTCCGCCGCGGCGAGGGCAGAGATCAAAAGTTCGTCTGCCGTCTCGCGCTTGCCGAGCATTTCGTAGGCCGCGGCGGTCTGAAGGCGGATGTGCAGCGCGACGAGCGCATAGTGCATCGCCTCGCACATACCGAGCAGCGCTTCGCTGTGGCCAATGACCTTGGCATATTCGCCCTGGGCGAGGTAGACCTGATTTTCGATAAGCTCCATCATCGGCTTTCCGGGCGCGAGGAAGTGGATGGAGGCGAGTTGATGCTCGCGGAAGACCGCGGGAATTTTTTCGGGCAGTCCCAGCAGCGCATAGTAATAGGCGCAGGAGCTTTGCAGAATGTTGAGCCACGCGACGTTGTGCTGCTGCAGCAGCGCCTCGCGCCGCAGCTCAAAGGACTCGCGCGGCGTGAAAGAAGTGCAGAGCGAGAGCCGCCAGGCGAGAAAGTCGCAGCACAGGGCCATGTTTTCCTGCCCGTTGCCGTCAATCTGCGCATAGGCGCGCTCGAGCATGATCTGCGCGTCGGCAAAGCCGGCGCGCATGAAGTCGGCCTCCGCGCGCATGATGGTCTCAGCGCCCTGCCCGTGGCCGTTTGTGATCTTATAGTAGTGCGGCATGCACTCGTCCATCTCGGTGAGCTCGCTCTGGAGTTCGCCGGACGCGCGGTAAAACATCATCAGCACCGACGGCGAGCCGAACGTCCAGCCCCCGCTTTTCTGGATGCTGATGGCGGGGCGCGACATCTGCGCGCTTGCGCTGCGGTGCAGGCGGCTCATCGCGGAGATGTCGTTGTACATCAAAAAGCTCATGATGAGGTCGCACTCGCCGAGAAGGTCGCCGCGCTCGCTCTCCGGCCAGTCGGGGTGTTCGGTGATCGCGGCGAGCAGCAGCTCCTTGAGCTCGAGCATCTTTGGGATCTGCCGCCAGTTGAACATGCTGCGCATCAGAACGAGGAGCGAAAGCGGGTGCTCCTTGAGCGTTTCGACCGGGCAGCGGGCGATGAAGTCGAGCACCTGCTGCGCGCCAAGCGACGTGAGCAGGATGCCCGCGTCGCGCTGGATGACGCGCAGCGCCGCGTCGTAGTTTTTGGCAAGACAGTAGAATTTGAGCGCATGCAGATATTGCCCATGCGTTTTGTACCACTCGCCATATCTATTATGGTAAACTGCCTGCCGCCGCGGCTCCATCGTGTGGAACGTGCGCTCGGCGCAGTCCTTCATCATGTGGTGGAAGCGGAACGTTACGCCGTCCGGCAGGCACTTGACAAAGGCGTTCTGCTCGGTCAACGTCTGTAAGATCGTAGCGGCGTTTTTGCTGCCGGTGACGGCTTCGGCCATCTCGACGGTGAATTCGTCCGCAAGGCTCATGACGGCCAAAAATTCGCGCCGCTTTGACGGCAGCGGGTCGATCATCGCGGCGGAGAACATCGCGTAGATATCCGAGCTGCGGCTCGGCAGCTCGCCGCGCTCGTGCAGCGTGCGGAGATTTAAGTAAATGGCCGAGAACCACCCCTCGCTCGAATAGAGCAGCGATTCAATCTGCGCGTCCGAGAGCTCCGTGCCGCAGCGGTGGGCGTAGATCGAGAGCTCCGTGTGGTTGAGGCGCAGCTGCTCGGCGCCCACGGTGTAGAGCCTGCCGCCAAGGCGCAGAATCTCCTCCGCGGGCAGGAAGCGGTCGCGGCTTGCGACGATCAGGTGAACGTTTTCGGGCAGGCGGTTCGTCAGCGTGCAGAGAAAGGCGGGCACGCGGTTGTCGGTCAAAAGGTGAAAGTCGTCGATGAAAATATAGCAGGGCCGCTTGCCCGCGAGCGCGTGGCAGAGATCGTCCGTCAGGAGGCTTTCGCCCGCGGCGTCGTCGGGGCAGGGGTAGGCGCGCAGAAAGTCGAACCCCGTGTGGGAAAAGGCCTCCTGCACGCTCTTCCAGAAGATGGCCAGATTGTCCGAATACACGCTGATACGCACAACGGCGGCTTCGTCGAGCTTGGCGCGCTCTAAAAGATACCAGTTCACCGCCGTCGTCTTGCCGTAGCCCATCGGCGCGATCACGGTTGTGAGCGCGCAGCGCGAGATCGGGCGCAGGCACTCCTGCAGGCGCTCGGATATGTAGACGGTGTTCAAATTCCAGCTTCGCTTCGGCATGGCGTACCTCCAAGACAGTTTTGACCGGGGGCTTTTCTTTCAAGATATCATACGCCGCGTTTTTTGGCAACTATGAGAAAAAAGCGGCTGAATGAATGCGGCATCTGATAAAAAAGTACCCTGAACGGTTCGTTCAGGGTACTTTTATTGAAATAAGCTCTTATTTTCCGACGCAGAAGCGCTCGAAGATGCGCGCGACCATGTCCTCGCGCGCGGTGCGGCCCGTGAGCTCGCCGAGGGCGTTTTCCGCCTGCTCTACTTCCGTGAGTACAACGTCGGGCGTCATGCCGCTTTGGAGCGCGTCCTTCGCCGCACGGACGCTATCAAGCGCGCGGCGGATGGCGTCGGCCTGACGGGCGTCTGTCACGAGGGACGTATCGCCTTTCGGCGCGGGGTAAAGCGTGCGGATCGCCGCTTCCAGCGCTTCGAACCCCTCGTGCGTCACGCTTGAGAGCGAAATAATCGCCTCCGGCGTGCGCCAGTCTTTGTCGGGGACAATGCCTGCCCCGCCGCCGAGGTCGGATTTTGTCAGCAGCAGCAGCCACGGCTTGCCGCTTTTCGCGGCAAGTTCCAGCGGAGCAAGCATTTCTGCTGCCCGCGCCTCGGATGCCGGCAGTCCCGTGCTGCCGTCCAACAGCGCGAGGATCAGATCAGCGTCCTCGACCGCTTTTTTCGATCGCTCGACGCCGAGCTGTTCGACGAGATCGTCCGTCTCGTGTAGACCCGCCGTGTCGATGAGGCGCAGCAGCACGCCGCCGACCGTCGCCTTTTCCTCCACCGTGTCGCGCGTCGTGCCCGCGATGTCTGTGACGATGGCACGGTCAAAGCCGACGAGCGCGTTCAAAAGTGAGCTCTTGCCTGCGTTCGGCGCGCCAATGATGGCGGTCGCGACGCCGTTTTTGAGCACTTTCCCGCGTGCGAACGTGCCGAGAAGATCAGAAAGCGTCTCTTCACAGCATAAAAGCGTGCGCTCGGTCTCCTCGCGCGAGAGGTCTTCAATGTCCTCGTCGGGGTAGTCGACGACGGCGTAGAAACGGCTCGAAACGTCGAGCAGCTTGTCATAAACACTTTCGATCGGGCGGCGCAGCGCGCCGGAGAGCTGGGCCGCGGCATTGCGCGCGCTCTCCGCCGTCTCGGCGTCGATGAGGTCGATGACTGCCTCAGCCTCGGTGAGGTCGAGCTTTCCGTTCAGGAACGCCCGCTGCGTGAATTCACCGGGCCGCGCCTGCCGTGCGCCCGCGGCAAATGCCGCTTGCAGCACCTCGCTCAGTACGACCGGCGAGCCATGGCAGTGGAGCTCAGCGCTCTCCTCGCCCGTGTAGCTGTGGGCGGCGGAAAAACAGACCGCCATGCCGCGGTCGAGCAGCGTGCCGTCCGCCGAGCGGATGTCGCCATAGGTCATGCGGCGGTACGGAAGCGCTTCGACCGCCATGCCGCTTGCGGGTGTGAACAGCGCGGCGAGCACGCGCCGCGTCTCCTCTCCGCTCAGGCGCACGATGCCGATGGCCGACGGGCTTTGCGCCGTGGCGATGGCTGCAATGGTTTCCATGACCGTTTCCTCGCTTTTCCTTGATTTTGCCCAAAGTATACCACAAAGACGAAAAAATGAAAAGGGGCGCGGCTGCGCCCCTCACTGATTTGAAAATTACATCAAGTCAAAAGAAAATAAAGCTGGCTGAGCAGCACGACACTCTCGCATACGCAGATGATCTTAAAATTGCGCGTGCTCATGCTGCCCTTTTTATACTCATCAAGGCTGAAATATATCGTAAGTGCGGCCGCTATCATCGTTATGACATAAATGTACGTCGTTTGTCCCTCCTCAAAATCAAGATCTGATTTCCTCAAAGCCGAGCTTCGCCAAAACCTTGGCGACCCTGCGCGCAAAATCCTGATTGGCGCCCAGACTGATGTTCATAAGGCCCTCGCCGCCTCCGGTGCCGATGATCGTCGCCTGCTGGACTTCTCCGGAGTCGATGATCTGCACTGTGCTGACGGCCATGCTGCCGTTTCTCATATAGTACCGCTCCAGAATGAGCAGCAGCACTTTGACGCCGTTCACCTCCGACATCTGCTCCAGAGACAGCTCGGCAACATCGCCCTTGAAATCATCGAGAATGCTTTTGGATACCTCCGCCAAGTCGGTCTCCGACCCGCGCTTCATTTTGATGATCGCAGAACTCATGCTGTTTCCTCGCTTTCTCATTTTATCTCTCGTTTGGTTTTCGCCGCCCGCGTCCGCGATGCGCTCAACAGCGCCGCAGCCTGCCGGCGCAAAAAAGAGACCATCACAAACAGAACGACAGATCTTTTCACTGCTTGGCTTTCGTTTCCTCCACCGTCCACGGCAGGAAAATCGGGAATATCTCAATCACAAAGTGCGGCTCCTGAATATCGTCGTCCGGGTGGGACTGCGCGAGGCGGACCTCGACGTCATTGGCATCCTTGACCGTCGCGGTGGCAAAGCCCGCTTCTGCGCCGAAGACGAGGTACTGCGGCCCGATGTACGGCATCCGGCCATCTTCATCCAGTTCGAGCGGCATCGTTTCAAACGGCTTCGCGATGTCGACACCGAGCGTTTGGAGATACGCCGTCACGGCAGGATAGGCCTTCGCGGCCTCTTTTACATAGTTGCGGCAATAGGCGCAGCCGCACAGGTCAGACTGCTTAAGCTCGCGATAAAATTGTTTCGTTCGCTCGATATCCATCGGCGTTCCACCCCTTTCACCGGTTTGCTTTCGTATTATATCATACAGGAAATTTGGCCCGCAAGCGGAAAAGCAGCGCCGAAAGGCGCTGCTTTTTTGATGCGGAGGGGATGGACTTACAGTGGGAGGGATTCAGTTGACCGTCAGCAATTTGTGCCGGTCCAGCAGGCGGTTCCCATAGTGGAAGACCAGCTCGCCGATGACGACGCCGAGCACCGCCGCGGCGAGGACATCGCTCGGGAAGTGGACGTACATGGTCTCACCTCGACGTCCACCAGCCGATGTTGGCGGCAATTAGAACGGCATTGAAGAAGTCAATGAACATGCCGCCGACCATCGGGATGGCAAAGTACGCCACCGGCGAAGGACCGTATTTCTTCGTCACGACCTGCATGTTGGCCATGGCGTTCGAGGTTGCGCCCATGGCGAAGCCGATGAAGCCCGCGGTCATAACTGCCGCATCGTAATTACGGCCCATAACGCGAAAGACAACAAAGTAAGCAAAGAGAACCATCACCACACACTGCAGCAGCAGGCATACGATCATCGGCAAGGCGAGGTCGATCAGCTCCCAGAGTTTCAAGCCTGCGAGCGCCATAGCGAGGAAGATGGAGAGAAACATATTACCCATTGTGTCGATCTCCTCGGCGGGATATTCAGTATGTGCGCCGTCCATCACATTGCGAACGACCACGGCGACGAGCATCGCGCCGATGTACGCAGGAAAGGTCAGATTTGTCAGTGCCGTGAGCCACACGCTGACTTGATTTCCGATGCCGACCGCCAGCAGGAGCAGCATGAAGCCCTTGACAAAGCGAGGGCTGTTTGTGATAAAACGCTCGTCTTCACTCGCCACATCAGTGGCAAGGCCGACGCCCTGTGTGCCGCCGATGGCAGTCATCGTCTCTGGGTGCAGATTATGTTTTTCAATCAAGCGGCGTGCTGTCGGGCCACCCATCAGCGAGCCGGCTACAAGGCCGAATGTCGCCGCCGCGATGGAAACGACGCTGCCGCCGACCGCACCCGCGGCCTCAAGGTCGGGGCCGAACGCCGCCGCCGTGCCAGGGCCGCCGACCAGAGCGATGGAGCCGCAGCCGATACCGAGCAGCGGATCGCGCCCGAAGAGCGCCATCACGCCGCCGCCAAGGAAGTTTTGCAGCGGGATCATCACAATGGAGATGGCAAGGCACAGGATGACAGCTTTGCCGCCCTTGAGCAGCGCGGGGATACTGACCGTGAAGCCGACGGTGGTGAAGAACATGATCATAAAAACGGTTTGCAGCGTCGCGTCGAAGTTGATGGACACGATGCCCGTGGAATAGAGAATGCAGTTGAGGATGGAAAAGCACAGTCCGCCGACCAGCGGAGCGGGGATGCAGTAGCGGCTGAGCAGCGAGACCTTGTCGGTGATGACGCCGCCCAGCCAGAACAGGAAAGCGCCCAGAGCAACAGCGTGGTAGATGTTGAGTTCGATCGTCAGCATAATGATTCCTCCTTTTATGTGTCCGGTTCGGCGCGCGGCAACCACATACCACTCTGCCGCGTACCCTTTCAATCAGCAGTCTAATCCGGAATCGCGAAAAGTAGTTGTTAAATTCAGTCAAATGAGATAATTTCCGCATCTCAACCGATAAAAATATTGCGAAAATGTATGATTTGACTGTTTAAAATACATAAATATCAATAAAAAGTTTAGAAAACGCTCAAAATGTGTGAAAGAGGAAAATAAAACCAAACGGGAAATTGATGCACTGTACCGGCATGAAACGCATCTGCGTTTATACGAATGAGGTTCACGGCAACAAAAAAGGAAATAAGGAGCACGGCTGCACAGCCGTTGGAAGCGGCTCGGGCGGAATTGACCGCCGTTTTCGAGATTCGATAGAATTTGCACGTGCCGTTTTCGAATCTTTATACAGTCCGACATGAAATCGCGCTTGCAGAACCGCGGGGAACGCTGTAAAATAATAGACAATATCGGTCAATTATCGACAAGGAGTATTCATTATGCAGCAAAATGCAAAATTCATCCGTAAACTGCCCATCCCGATGGACATTAAAAAAGAGTTCCCCGTCACGGAAGAGGTCGCCAAGGTGCGTGAGGCGCGTGTGGAAGAGATGCGCGCGATCCTCGACGGGTGTGACAGCCGCCTGATGCTCATCATCGGCCCCTGCTCTGCCGACCGCGAGGACAGCGTAATGGACTATGTCTGCCGCCTCGTCCCCCTGCAGGAAAAGGTCAAGGATAAGATCCTGATCGTCCCGCGCATCTACACGAACAAGCCGCGCACCAACGGCTCGGGCTACAAGGGCATGCTCCACCAGCCCGACCCGAGCAAGAAGCCCGACATGCTCGAGGGCATCATCGCCATCCGCCGTCTCCACACCCGCGCGGTGCAGGAGACCGGCTTTGCCTGTGCCGACGAGATGCTCTATCCCGAAAACTACCGCTATCTGTCTGATATTCTGGGCTATGTCGCCGTCGGCGCGCGCTCGGTTGAGAACCAGCAGCACCGCCTCGTCGCGAGCGGTATTGATGTGCCCGTCGGCATGAAGAACCCCACGGGCGGCGACTTGAGCGTGATGATGAACTCCATCTATGCGGCGATGGGCGACCACACGTTCCTCTACCGCGGCTGGGAGGTCGAGACCGCGGGCAACCCCTATGCCCACGCCATCATGCGCGGCTATGTGAACGAAAAGGGCGACAGCCGCCCCAACTACCACTATGAAGACCTGGTGCAGCTGCACAAGCTGTACGCGGAAAGGGGCATCAAGAACCCCGCCTGCATTGTCGACTGCAACCACGCCAACTCCGGCAAGCAGTATTTGGAGCAGATCCGCATTGCGAAGGAGGTCCTGCACTCCAAGCGCCACTCGAATGACATCAACGCGCTCGTCAAGGGCCTGATGATCGAGAGCTACATCGAGGACGGCAACCAGAAGATCAGCGAGGGCACCTACGGCAAGAGCATCACCGACGCCTGCCTCGGCTGGGAAAAGAGCGAAAAGCTCGTGCTGGAGCTGGCTGATTTGCTGTAAATCAGCGTACGATAAAATGGAAAAACTCCCACGGTTCCGGTATTACCGGAACCGTGGGAGCTTTTATGTCAACTGCAGGACGAAACTTATTTCGCCTGCTTCATGGAGAGGCTGATGCGCTTTTTCTTTTCATCCACTTCCAGCACGACGACCTTGACGACGTCGCCGACGGACACGACCTCGGACGGGTGCTTGATGAACTTGTTCGACACCTGCGAGATGTGGACAAGTCCATCCTGATGCACGCCGATGTCCACGAACACGCCGAAGTCGATGACGTTGCGCACCGTGCCGGTCAGCACCATGCCGGGCTTCAGGTCCTTCATCTCAAGCACGTCCGTGCGCAGGATGGGCTTGGGCAGCTCGTCACGCACGTCGCGTCCGGGCTTTAAAAGTTCGCTCATGATGTCACGCAGCGTGGGAAGGCCCACGCCGATCTCCGCTGCGGCCTTTTCTTCGCCGTAGGTCTTGATGCGCGCGGGAAGGTCGGAGAGCTTCCCCTCCTTTACGTCCGCGAGCGTATGACCCGAGAGGGCAAGGAGCGCCTTGGCGGCCTCGTAACTCTCGGGGTGGACGGCGGTGTTATCAAGAACGCTCTTGCTCTCCGGCACGCGCAGAAAGCCCGCGCACTGCTGGAAGGCCTTGGGGCCGAGCTTTGGCACTTTCTTGATCTGCGCGCGTGAGGTGAACGCGCCGTTCTCCTCGCGGTACGAGACGACATTTTTCGCCGTTGTGCCGTTCAGGCCCGCGACGCGCTGCAAAAGTGACGGCGACGCCGTGTTGATATCCACGCCGACGGCGTTGACGCAGTCCTCGACCACGCCGTTCAGCGCCTCGTCGAGCTGCTTTTGCGGCATGTCGTGCTGATACTGCCCCACGCCGATGGCCTTGGGGTCGATCTTCACGAGCTCGGCAAGCGGGTCCTGTAATCTCCGCGCGATGGACACGGCAGAGCGGAGGTTCACGTCGTACTGCGGGAATTCCTCGGCGGCGAGCTTGCTCGCCGAGTACACGGACGCGCCCGCCTCAGAGACAATCATGTAGCTCACGTGCGCACCGCCCTCGTTCACCTGACGGATGAGCTCGACGGCCATCTGTTCGGTCTCGCGGCTGGCCGTGCCGTTACCGATGGCGATGTGCTCCACACCGTGCTTTTTGATGAGCGTTGCCAGCGCGGCGATGGCTTCATTTTTCTGCCGCTCGCCGTAGGTCGGGTAGACCACGGCGGTATCGAGCACCTTGCCTGTGCCGTCCACGACGGCGACCTTGCAGCCCATGCGGTAACCGGGATCAAGGCCCATCGTGACCTTGCCCTTGACCGGCGGCTGCATCAAAAGCGGCTTTAAGTTGAGCGCAAACTGGCCGATGGCACCCTCGTCTGCCTGCTCAGTGAGCTGATTTCGCACCTCGCGCTCGAGCGAGGGGAAGATGAGACGGTCGTAGGCGTCCTCGGCGGCGGACTTGACGAATTCCATGGCGGCGGAGCCGGGCTTCACGACTGCACGGCGCAGCAGCGGGAGCGCCTGCTCGCGGTCGAGCGCGACGGTGACTTTCAAAATGCCCTCTTTTTCGCCGCGGTTGATGGCGAGCACCTGATGCCCCTGCAAGCGGGCGACAGACTGCGTAAAATCGTAGTATAGGCGATAGACGCTGTCGTCCTCGGTCGCGGCCCTGCTCACAAGCTGGCCCTGACGGGAAATGAGCGCGCGAAGGCTCTTGCGGATGGCGGCGTCGTCAGAGATCTGCTCAGCGATGATGTCGCTCGCGCCCTGCAGGGCGTCCTCGACCGTCTCGACGCCCTTTTCGGGGTCGACAAAGTCGCGCGCGGCCTCCTCGGGCCGCGGGCAGTCACGCTCCTGCGCGAAGAGCAGCGCGGCGAGTGGTTCAAGGCCCTTTTCCTTCGCCATCGTGGCGCGGGTGCGGCGCTTTTGCTTGTAGGGGCGGTAGAGGTCTTCGACCTCGGTGAGCGTTTTGGCGCTGTCGATGGCGGCAGCGAGCTTATCGGTCAGCTTGCCCTGCTCGTCGATAGACTTTTTCACCGCTTCGCGGCGCTCTTCAAGACCGCGGAGGTATTGGAGCCGCTCTTCGAGCGTGCGCAGAGAGGTATCGTCCATTGCACCGTGGAGCTCCTTGCGGTAGCGGGCGATGAAGGGGATGGTGTTGCCCTCGTCGAGCAAGCGCACGACGTTTTCAACGTGCCGGGGGTCTTTGCCGAGCTCGGCGGCAAGGGCCTGAATGAGATCCATAAAATGTTCCTTTCGTATATCGGGCGCCGAAGCGGCGCGGTCAAGTGAATCAGCAATGTCCGCCCGAAAGCGGGCGGAACGTAAAACTCATTATACCGCATCGTGCGGCAATGCGCAAAGCCTTTTGCACGGAAAAAAGGCGGAGGATCGGCGCGACGGCTGGGGCTTTACATTCTGCCGCTTTGACGGTAAAATACGACGCAGCGTTCAAAGGCATCGAATGCTTCGCTTTGCCGCTCAAAGGCGGCATTTTTCAGCAAGAGAAGGAGAAAACAAAATGCAGAAGAAAAACAACAAAGGCGTCATCGCCCTCATCATCGTGCTTGTGCTGGCGGCTGCCGCGCTCGTCATTTGGCAGACAAACAAGCTGGAGACGCAGCAGGGCGGTAAGGAGATCACCGTCAACGTCGACCACCTGAACGGCGACGACACGACCTTCACCATCCACACCGACGAAGAGTACCTGCGCGGCGCGCTCGAGCAGGAAGACCTCATCGAGGGCACAGAGAGCGAGTACGGCCTCTATGTGCTGACTGTGGACGGCGAGACCGCCGACGAGAGTGAGCAGCAGTGGTGGGGCTACAGCGTGAACGGCACGTTCGCTGAGCTCGGTGTGGACAGCCAGCCCATCGCGGACGGCGATGTGTACGACTTCGTGCTGAATGTCGGCTGGTAAGTCCGCAAGACTCAGCATCCGCGAGATCGCGGAGCTGTCGCTTTTCTGCGCGCTGATGGTCGCGGGCAAGGAGTGCCTGCGCCTTATCCCGAACGTGCATCCGGTCACGCTGCTGCTGCTTTTGGCCACGGCGGTGTACGGCGCGAAGGCGCTTTATCCGGCGTTCGGCTTTGCCCTGCTCGAGATCGCGCTCTACGGCGCGGGGCTTTGGAACCTGATGTATCTCTACGTCTGGCCGATCGTCGTGCTTGCCGCGCTGCCGTTTCGCAGAAGCGAGAGCCGCGCATTTTGGGCGGCCATCGCGGGGCTGCACGGGCTGTGCTTCGGCGCGCTGTGCGCCATTCCGTATTTTTTCATCGGCGGATGGCAGATGGCGTTTTCGTGGTGGGTCTCGGGCATCCCGTATGACGTCATCCACTGCGTGTCAAATACGGTCCTTGTCTTCGTGCTCTTCCCGCCGCTGCGGCGCGCACTGGAGCGCGCGAAGAAAACGTCGGGCGGAAGAGAATAGCAAAAAGCACCTGCCTTCAAGGCAGGTGCTTTTTGTCTGGTCGTGTCGCTTTTCAGCGTATAAGTGTCAGAACAGCGTTTCCTCGTCCTCGGAGAACAGCCGGTCGTTGACGGCGAAAAGGTCCATGCCATGCAGCAGCCCGTAAATGATGATCGCGTTACGCCGGACCTTGGGATAGAGCTCGGCGAGGCCGCACAGGCGCAGAAGCTCCTGCGTCTCCTTGAGCGAGGCGCTCAATCCAAAGCACAGGCACAGCATGCGGCTGCGCGAGGGATTGCGCCGTCCCGCAAAAATCTGGTGCAAGTATATTTCGCTCATGCCGGACTGCTTGGCGAGCGCGGCCTTGGAAAGACCCTTCTTTTCAAGCATTTCGTTGAGTCGCGCCACGGCGCTTGCCGAGGAGAAGTTGTCCTCGTTTGCCGCAAGAAATGTCGTCAGATCAGGGGCGTCCATCAGCTCGCTGCGCAGATCGTCAGTGTTTCTTCGCTCCATCTTCATCCATCTTCCGCCTTTACAAAAATTCAAAGACAACATATAATAATCCTCAATTATTTTACATTTTTTGACATGGGAAAACAATATGCTGGCTGCATAGGGTGTGAAATTTATGACGCTGTACGAGAGCTTTTTGGAGGCTGTGACAACCGAATACGACACGCTCCGCGTGCTGAAGCAGAGCCCGCGCGGGACTGTCTCCGTCGTGCGGCATAAGAAAAGCGGCACGTGCTATGTCTTCCGCCGCTACAGCGGCAGCGGCGAGGTCTATCGCCGTCTGCTGCCGGTGCTGTGCCCGCATCTGCCGCAGATCATGGAAGCGGAGCAGGACGGTCAAACCGCTGTGCTGGAGGAGTATGTGCAGGGCGACACGCTCGCAGAGCTTCTGATGGGGGCACGGCTCACGGAGAGGGAAGCGCGGCAGGTCACGATGCAGCTCTGCCAAGCGCTGCATGTGCTGCACTCGATGGGCGCGGTGCACCGCGACGTCAAACCGGAAAACGTCATCCTGCGCGGCAGCGACGCCGTGCTCATCGACTTTGACGCCGCGCGCATCTACAAGGACGAGTCCGAGAGCGACACGCAGGTGCTCGGCACGACGGGCTTT
The DNA here is from genome assembly GCF_000765235.1 of Oscillibacter sp. ER4. Taxonomy (GTDB): domain Bacteria; phylum Bacillota; class Clostridia; order Oscillospirales; family Oscillospiraceae; genus Hominicoprocola; species Hominicoprocola fusiformis. The sequence goes on from NZ_JPJG01000016.1 coordinate 32,913, forward strand.
GCCGCGCCCGAGCAGTACGGCATCTTCCAGTCCGACGAGCGGGCGGACATTTTTTCGCTCGGCGTGCTGCTCAATATCATGCTTACGGGCAAGCACCCCTCGCGCGAGATGGCGGCGGGGAAAATGGGCCGCATCGTGCGCAAATGCACGATGACCGCGCCGGAGCAGCGCTATCAGAGCGCGCGAGCGCTGATGGAGGTGCTGTGAGATGAATTTTGAGGAAAAGCGCTGTCCGCATTGTGGCGCGCTGCTTGTCGAAAACGCTTCGTTCTGCCCCTACTGTGAAAGCGTGCTGATCGAAAAGCGCCCTGCGGAAATGCCAAAGCCGAAACGCCGCAGGCGCATCACCGCGGCGCTCCTGCTGGCGGCGATATTGGTGGTGACATTGACGGCGGTTGGATTTGCCAACCGAGGAAAGATCATCGACGCGCAGGGCGCGGAGCTTACCTACGAAGCGGACGGACAGACATTCCATCTGGCGCTGAGCTTTGAATCGCAGGGAGGCGCGCCGTTTTTCGGCCAGCCGCTTTTCACCGTAGAGGTCCGCGAGGATCAGGTGCGCGGCCAGGTGTCGAGCTCCCACGTTTTTGTCGACAATGGCGGCGGCGTGGACAAGAAGAATGAATTTCTCGCCCTTGTGGATCACTACGAGGTGACGACCACGCCGTGCGATGGCATCACTCTTTTGCAGATCGACGAGACGTTCCTCCCGACGAACTCCAATGCGGCGATCGAGGCCATCCCGAGCTATCACACCGAGCAGCTCAAGGAGGGGGAGGGCAACGTCATCTGGACGATCTACCTCAAAAACGGCGACACGCTGCGCCTGCGCCACACAGCCAAGATCACGCGCGTCCCGGTCGTGACGCTGACCGAAAATGACTACCCGATGGCGACGGTCGACGATCTGAACGCGCTGCTCGACACCCTCGCGCACGAGGCGGATCGAAAGTCAGTCTACATTTTGCAGCTGACCGCGGTGACATACGAGGGCGGTCTGACGGTGAAAAATTTCTGCTGCGATCTGGTCGGCAGCGAGGGCGGCACGACCTTCACCGGCACGGTGACGATCGCGACGCGCGGCATTCACCCCTCAAACATCACGAACGTCCGCTTTATGGGCGACGGCACGGGCATCGGCCTTTCCGCGAGCGAAGGAGCATTCCTGCACCGCTGCACGTTTGAAAACTGGGAGATCGGCGCTTACGGCGGCCTCGGCAGCTGGGTCAACGCCACGGGCTGCACGTTCCGCGGCAACGGCGTGGGGCTGTGGCTCGACAACCGCGGCGGCGCGACGTGCTCGGGCAGCTACTATGGCGACAGCGTGTACGAAGACAACGGTACCGCCGTGCGCATCGCCGCGATGCCGGGCACAGAGACACTGGATTTCAATAACTGCATGTTCCGCGGCAACGGGGTAAATGTCGAAAACACGGCGGGATACGCCGTCGACCTCTCGCAGATCGTAACGGCGGACAATTAAAGAGAAAAAGGAGGAAACGCGACGTTTCCTCCTTTTTTGCAAAGGGTATGCTCCCAGCATATTGTTTTCCCGCACGGAAGCGTTTCGTCTTATTTCGGGGACAGGCGGCAGAGATGATACAACTTACAGCATAGAAGAGACTGTTGTGTCAGCAATGAAAGAGGCAGGCTATGAGTTCAGAGTGCTGGTGCATCCTGCTGGTGGCAATGAAAACTATCCGACAAGTGAGACGGTGAGCATGGAGAGCCAGTCTTCCGACCATGGAAAGGTGGGGCTGGATTGGACACATCTCTACTATGGAGATCCGTCGACTGCGGGCTCGTGGGTTTACGAAGCGCAGCTTGTGAAAACAGAAAATGGTACAAAAACAGTAGTGGCCCGCAGCTTCAGCTTGGATACGTTCCAAAGAATGGACAGAAAGCGCATGGAACTGAGCGGCAGTTTGGACAACATCAACGACGCTATTGCTGAGGAACTGGCGTGTTATTCAGAAGTCGGGGAGTATGAGCTGCCGACGATCGAGTTTGTTCTGCCTGCGGGCACGATCACAGGACAGATCATTATTCCTGAGACAAAGTGCTTCGTCGGCCTCATGGGCGCCGGCGCTGACGAAGGCGTGATCTCCACTACGATCAAGGGCGGCGTCAAGCTTGAGGGCGCAGATTGCGACTTTGAATCGATTCATTTTGTTGGTGCGGGCAAAGATCAGAAAAAGTGGAGTGATGGTTCTCCCAATGCGGCTGCTTATGGATGGGGAGAAGGCCTTCCGCGTAATTGCGTTCTTGAGGACTACTATTGTGCAATCGGCAGCGAAGACCGCTCTTCGTGGGCCGCTAACCGGTCTGTATTCCGCAATAACCATATTGGAATTCGGATGTCGGCGACCGGTGGCGGCAACCTTCAAATGCTCGGCAACTGGTTTGTCGGCAATGATACTGCGGTACAGGTGGACGTGTGCGACCAGCCGTCGCTTCTCGAAAGTTCTGGAAACCGTTTTGTGAACAACGGCTATGACATGGTAAATAATTCCGGCAAAACGATATGGATGTCGCAGAACTTCTTCTACCACGATTATGATGCGACAGACAGCGAAGCTGAGTGGAATCCTATCTTGTGGGAGCAGGAAGAGGTCAAAGGAGAGGACGACAAAACTGTCGTCATTTTGCAGCTGAAGCACGACGGTGAGAATGGTGCGGTTATTGCAGGAAATGATGCGCCAGAGTTTACAATTATAGAGGACTACAATCATGATCCGGAGTACTTTAACTTCCTGCCGTGGTTTGACGGAAACGATAAGACACTGGCCTACCCGCTTGCCAGAACTCAGAATTGCAATACATTCTTTCGTCCGAATTACCGTGATAAAAGCTGCCCGTCATGGCAATCGCTGGACGATCTCTACTACCCCTCCTACGTGCAGCAAGGCGTGACTATCAGCGAGAACGAGTTGGATGGGCTGCGCTTCAGCTCCTACGACAGCGAGACTGACACGGCGGTCGGCACGTTTGAGTTCAGCGCTTCGGTCGCTGAGACGGAAAATTGAGGAGGCGGCATATGAAAAAGTTACTTTCCTTTCTCCTGGCGCTGACGCTGTCGTTGAGCCTTGCGACCTTCGCGCTGGCGGACGATAACGGCGGCAGTTCCGCGCAGTTCGACCCTGAGGTGACCGTGGAGGAAAACGGCAGTACGATGACCGTTACATTGAGCAGTAAGGGTGCAAACGATGAAATTCTGGCATCGAAACGACCCACGCTGACGGTGGCCTGCGACTATGCGCGCGCAGTCGTTACCGATCCGAACGGTGTTCGGATCGAATCTACCCTCACAGACGGAAAGATCAGCTTCACCGTCACAATGGGCGGCAGCTATACGATCACGAGCCTCGGCACGTCCGCGCCCTCGCCCAAGCCCGCGGAGGACGGTAAGACCGACGAGCCGCAGCCAGACGACGGGAATTATGTCAACCCCTATCCCGACGTGCAGGCGGGTGACTGGTACAGCGGGGCCGTGCAGTTCGTCACCGAGGAAAAGCTGATGACCGGCACGGGCAAGGGCTTTGAGCCGAACGCCGCCACGACCCGCGCGATGCTCTGGACGATTTTGGCCTGCATGGACGGCGCGGACACGAACAGCACGGGTGCGTGGTATGCCGCCGCGCAGGATTGGGCGGTCAAGCATGGCGTGTCCGACGGCACGAGCCCGGACGGCAAGATCACGCGCGAGCAGCTCGCGACGATGCTCTACCGCTACGCGCAAAGCCGCGGCTTGGTCAAGGCCGATGTGCAGGGTGATCTGAGCGCGTTTACTGACAGCGCGAGCGTCAGCCCCTACGCGGCCGAGGCGATGTGCTGGGCCGTCGGGGCGGGCATCGTCAACGGTATGGACGGCAAGCTGAACCCGCAGGGGGAGGCGACCCGCGCGCAGATGGCGACGATGCTGATGCGCTACGCAAAGCTCGCTGCATAAAGCGAGAACAAAATGAAAAGGGAGTTCCTCTTGAAGGTAAGAGGAACTCCTTTTTTGCAAAATTCAGATATTCAGCACGAAGTGCTCTTTATGATAGTCCAGAAGCCCTTCCTTTTTCATTTTTCCAAGCTCGAGCGACAGTCCGCTGCGCTCAACGGCGAGAAAGTCCGCGAGCTGCTGGCGGGAGAATGGGATGTCGAACTCGACCGCGCCGCGTCGCTGCGCCTCGGCGGAGAGATAGGACATGAGCTTGGCGCGCGTCGTGCGCTGGGCGATGTGCGTGAGTTTTTCATTGAGCAGCAGGTTTTTTCCCGCAAGGTCGCTCAGAAGGTTTCGGATGATGCGGCTGTGGTGCGCGCAGGCGGCGGGACAGACCGTCAAAAGGCGCTTGACGTTCAAAAACAGCACCGTTGTCGGCGTTTCGGTCACGACGCTCACATTGGAGACACTGTTTGGCGCGCAGGCGAAGGCCGCGGCGTAGGTCTGCCCCGGTGCGGTGCGGGAGAGAATGTTGCGGTTGCCCCAGATATCCTCCTGCACGACGAGCGCGCAGCCGGAGAGCACCATGCCGATCTCCTCGACCGTGTCACCGGGATGAAGGAGAAACATGTCCTTGGGGAATTGCTCGGCCTTTGCCGCAAGGCAGGTGAGCATCGCATCGAGCTCGTCCTCCGTGACGCCGGAAAAGAGCGGCGAGGCGGCGAGAATGGGAAAAAATTCTTTCATAAGAAACGCCTTTCGTTGAAAATTCAACCGACTTGCTGGCCGCATTCTACTATAATACGCTTGAAAACGCAAGGAGGTATTGCAATGAAACGGAGAATCATTGAGATCGATCAAAATAAATGCAACGGCTGCGGCGCCTGCGCCGCGGCGTGCCACGAGGGCGCTATCGCCATGGTAAACGGCAAGGCGCAGCTGATGCGCGACGACTACTGCGACGGCCTGGGTGACTGCCTGCCGACGTGCCCGACCGGCGCGATTTCCTTTGTCGAGCGCGAGGCCGCGGCCTACGACGAGCAGGCGGTGCTTGAAAACAAGCAGAAGAAAATGCAGAAGGAGGGGATGACACTGCACCACAGCTGTCCCGGCATGCAGCTCAAGACCTTTGCGCACAAGGCGGCATCTGAAACGGCGGCTCCTGCTGCGCAGGAGAGCCAGCTCTCCCAGTGGCCGGTGCAGATCAAGCTCGTGCCCGTGAACGCGCCGTACTTCTCCGGCGCAAAGCTGCTCATCGCGGCGGACTGCACGGCGTACGCCTACGCGGCCTTCCACGAGAAATTCATCAAGGGCCACATTACGCTCGTCGGCTGCCCGAAGCTCGATAGCGTGGATTACAGCGAAAAGCTGACCGAGATCATCGCAAAAAATGACATCAAGAGCGTGACGGTCGTGCGAATGGAGGTCCCGTGCTGCGGCGGGCTCGAGCACGCGGCAAAGACCGCGCTGCAAAATAGCGGTAAATTCATCCCCTGGCAGGTCGTGACGATCTCGACGGACGGGAGAATACTGGATACGATTTGAGTCATCCTATGATCGATAAGACCACAGAATGAGAAGGATTTTTTCGGTGGACAACAAGATGTTTTGTTTTCAGTGCGAGCAGGCGGCGCACTGCACGGGCTGCACCGGCAGCGCGGGTGTGTGCGGAAAGAGCGCCGAGACGGCAAATTTGCAGGACGAGCTGACCGGCGCACTCATCGGCCTTGCCCGCGCTGCGGACGGCAGCCCCGGCGTGAACGAGGGCACATGGAGCCTCATCATCGAGGCGCTTTTCACCACGCTCACGAATGTGAACTTTGACGAAGCGGCCATCCGCGATGTGACTGCATGCGTGAAGGCGGAGAAGAGCCGTCTTGTGCCGGACTGCGCGTCCTGCATGTCGCCCTGCGGGCACAACAATGACTACGATGTCTCGCGGCTCTGGACGGAGGACGAGGACATCCGCAGCCTCAAGTCGCTTATCCTGTTCGGTATCCGCGGCATGGCGGCGTACGCCTACCACGCGATGGTGCTGGGCTATACGGACGGCGAGGTCAACCGCTTTTTTGCCAAGGCATTGTTTGCCATCGGCGAGGACTGGGGGATGGATGACCTGCTCCCCCTTGTGCTGGAGGTCGGCGAGAAAAACTACCGCTGCATGGCGCTGCTCGACAAGGCCAACACGGAGACCTACGGCACGCCAGAGCCGACCACCGTGCCGCTGACGGTGGAAAAGGGACCGTTCATCGTGGTTTCCGGCCACGACCTGCACGACTTGAAGCGCCTGCTCGAGCAGACGGAGGGCAAGGGCATCAACATCTATACGCACAGCGAGATGCTGCCCGCGCACGGCTACCCGGGCCTTAAAAAGTATGCCCATCTCAAGGGCAATTTCGGCACGGCGTGGCAGAACCAGCAAAAGGAATTTGCCGACATCCCTGCGCCCGTACTATTCACCACGAATTGCCTGATGCCGCCGAAAGCGAGCTATGCCGACCGCGTGTTCACTACGGCGGCGGTCTCATATCCGGAACTCAAGCATATCGGCGCGGACAAGGACTTCACGCCGGTCATCGAAAAGGCGCTGGAACTGGGCGGCTATGCCGAGGATAAGGCATTCACTGGCATCAACGGTGGCAGCACGGTTACGACGGGCTTTGCCCGCGGCGCGGTGCTGGGTGTGGCTGACAAGGTGGTTGAGGCCGTCAAGTCCGGCCGGATCCGTCACTTTTTCTTAGTCGGCGGCTGCGACGGCGCGCGCCCCGGCAGGAACTACTACACGGAATTCGTCAAGCAGACGCCGCCCGACACCATGGTGCTGACGCTGGCCTGCGGCAAGTTCCGCTTCAATGACTTAGATCTTGGCACGGTGGCGGGGCTGCCGCGCATCCTGGACATCGGCCAGTGCAACGACGCTTACAGCGCCATCCAGATCGCGCTGGCGCTCGCCGACGCCTTTGGCTGCGGTGTGAACGAGCTGCCGCTTTCGATGGTGCTCTCGTGGTACGAGCAGAAGGCGGTGTGCATCCTGCTGACGCTGCTGTATCTCGGCATCAAGGACATCCGCCTCGGTCCGACGCTGCCGGCGTTCCTCTCGCCGAACGTGCTCGACTACCTTGTCAAGAACTTTGGCATCGCGCCCATTACGACGCCAGAGGAGGACCTGAAGGCCATTCTGGGGTAAAACTGAAACGTACCGGCGGGCATTTTGCCCGCCGGTATTTTTTGCAGAGAAAGGAACGCAAAAATTAAGCGTGACTTTT
>NZ_JPJG01000111.1 GCF_000765235.1 Oscillibacter sp. ER4
TTTTTTCTTCCGACTTTGTCCGATAATTTTCCGCAAGGTGTTGCTAAGATTGAAGCTGTCACGTTATAGATAAAATATAAAAGAATCGCTGTATTGCTTGAAAATCCCGCATCATATGCTCTAAGCAACAAAAAACTGTTTGAAGAGTTTCCAAGGGTAAACAAAAATGTCACTGCGAGATATAGCTTTAGCTGCCCATCAAGACATTTTACATTTTTCCAAAAATGTTCTCTTTGTGCGACATCTCGCTTTTCCTTCTTTTCTTCGATAAACACAAACATAAAAAGTGCTATCAATACTGGAATTACCGAAATAAGAAAGATGGTTTTATAGCTTTCCTCTCCCATAGTGGTAAGAAGAATGAAGGCGAGCAAAATGCCTACTGCTGAACCTGCCATATCAAGCATCTTATGAATGCCAAAGGCTTTTCCCATAGATGCTTTATCTGCACTTTCTGCCACCATAACATCTCTTGGTGCCGTCCTGATTCCTTTTCCAAAGCGGTCAAGAACTCTTGCTGTTAAAATTCTTACCCATGAACTTGCGAACACCAATGCCAGCTTATAAAGGACTCCCGTAGCATACCCTGTAAATGCTAATGCCTTCTTTTTCTGGAATTTATCGCTTATATAACCGCTAAACACTTTTAGTAGGCTTGCAACACTTTCTGCAATACCTTCAATCACACCTACAAGTGCAGGTGTTGCACCGAGAACCGCTGTTAAATAAAGCGGAATAATCGGATATACCATTTCGCTGGATATGTCCGCAAAACAACTAACTAACCCAAGAAACACGATATTGCGAAATCCCTTGTTATGATTCTTTTTCATATATTTATCGCCACTTTACTGTCTGCCTTGATATTTCACTTTATCACGAAGTTCTTTTTCCAGTCTCTGCATTTGATAGGTGTTCTCATTCTTTCCAATCCAACCTCTTACAGATACCGGTATCTGCATACCATCAAATAGAAATGTTTCTGCATTATGTT
>NZ_JPJG01000112.1 GCF_000765235.1 Oscillibacter sp. ER4
TGACTCCTTCCTTGCTTTTGTTATGGTCGCCGCGATCTGCGTCGCTTTCAGCATTTTGCACATCTAAGCGCTGTTTTCAGATACACCATAGGGGGTGCGTACAAGCGCAGTATCCTCTGAATCACCATTTTCATTCTCACAGAACTTCCACGGCTCCTGCTCTTCAGGTGTTAAGATTCGTGGTAGAAGCTCTAAAAAATGCTGCCCTATTTCGGTCGGGTTATAATTGTAAGATTGACAAATGGACCTTAGCGTTAGAGGCTGGAGGATTCGCCCGTTACGTTTGTCTTCTAAAAACTGCATGTACTCAGCGTACTGTTTATTCGTGATCTGCTTCATTGTTTACCCCAGAAACACCTATGAAGAAAGTATTTATGTACCGTTTATTAGCCAGGGATTATGAGCATAATGGTCTAAATCCTGAGCTAGAATACGGAAAAAATCACTGGCAGGCATGGGGGGATCTTCACATTCAGATGGCGCACAACCATTCCAAACCGCCCATCTATTCGGCCAGTCTTTAAGAATCGCATACAGTTTCGTTGCTGTAATATCAGCAGACGAACCATTGGCGGTTTCAAGTGCATATAGCCATTTCTCATACCAATTACTTGGCTTTACATTACTTGTGGTGCATATCCAGCTTCTTGTCAGGTATCGCAAGTCGTGGTTGGGGTCACGGGTTTGGCTTGTGTTTAGCAAATAAAGTTGATACATACTTGCCGCTGTATTCAGCAAATAGTCTGGCTTTTTCTGATAGTCGAAGGCTATTTGCTGAATCCATCTTTCTATAGCGCATTCCCTCCGATATACATCCCCGGTGTTTTGTAATGTGTCTAACGCCGTATCAATATCTGAAATTAGCGAATCTGCCTCTCCTACTAATATCCCTAGTAATGTGCCCCAATTATCATCATTGAGGGTTTCTAGCCCTTGTATACCGCTTGCATGTAATGCTATCCATTTTTCAGCGTCAAATACTTTCTCTTCGTTTAGAGGGAATTGATCAGAATTGTTATGGCAAATAATACTTCTGAATGCACTAATACAGCTTTTCAACGAAGTTGCCGCTGCCTGTATTCTGGTCCAATCATATAGCAGAATACTGTCACGACTATGGTATGTTTATCGCCGTAAGAATCGACACGAACACGGCTGAAACATTCAGGCATGGTGTTTGGTATGCACAAGGGGACCAGCGTCAGCGCTTGAATATAGTTCCTATTTCTTTGGCACAGTTTCAACGTTATTTCAAGATGATGTTTGAAACCGGAGAAGCAAATCCTGACAAACTTGTTGCGCTCCTTGATCTCTGCCTCAAAGGGCGAGATTTGATGGATGCGCCCGAATGGAAGAGGTACATAGAGCAATCCGTTGATCAACCGACGCACGAGCCGGATTTCCCGCATGGGCTACTTTTTGGTACACTTGTTCGTGATTGCGAAAGAAATCGGATTGGTTGCGTTGTGGGCTTTGGCACCGCCTATGTTCTCATAGCGTTTGATGAAGGAACTGTTGAGCCGAGAATAGTAGCTGTTGGGGCTGAAGAGTTTACACGTGGCTGGTACGCTGTTGCATAGTACATGAACAGAGATAGAGATAAGGGGGAAATCTGATATGCCTTCGTCAGTGTCATCACACGATTTCATCAGAGAAAAAGTCAAAGCGTTAAAAGATACATATCCATCTCTCCGGAGCAAACGTGATGAATACGTATTTTCTGCACTCTGCGTAAAAGCCAATTTTTATAAAAATCCTGCGCTCGTCCTTAATGAACGAGATTTCGAGGACATCATTGTAGATGGACAATATGACGGCGGTGTTGATGTCTTACTGAGTGACCCAAATACCGAGGGTGCGGATTTGATAATTGGCCAGTCCAAGTATTATGAGACCATTGCTTATGAAGACGTCCTTAACGCAATGCTTAAAATGGCTCTGTTTTATAAGGATATGGTTAGGGGCCAGTTTGAGCAGGTCAATGCTACTGTGCAGCGGCGCTTTTTAACACTCAACTCCGAAGTCGGAGAAGAATCAAAGATCCATTTCGTTTTCTATACGAGTGCGCCGCAATCAGGCATCCGCCGTGATAGAATAGAAAAGAAATTCCGGGAACAGTTTACCGGAGTAACAAATATAGAAGTTTCTATTCTCTTCGCCAGCGATATCGAGGATGAAATTAAGGAATCGGAATCCAGACGGCCCACAGTGGAAACGGGAAAAATCCGTATTGATGAGGCAGACAACTACCTGCTTTATGGTGACGGCGCTGCCATTGTGAATGTGTCTGCTTATTCAATTAAACAGCTCTACGCACAGCATAATACCAACCTCCTATCTCGTAACCTTCGCTATCATATAGCTGGGCGTGACATTGATAAGGCCATAGCAGACACGATTAACAATGACCCTGATTCGTTCTGGCTAAAGAATAACGGCATAACTATTATTTGCGACGATTTTGATATCGACGGAAAAGAAGTTCGTCTGCGAAACTTCTCTATTGTCAATGGTGGGCAAACAACTTACATGCTGCATAAGAGCCCAAGCATTAACAGTGACCACGATCTGTATCTACCCTGCAAAATCATCAGAATCGTTGGTGACACTGAAGATGAAAAGAGTAGTTTCAGCCTTTCTATTGCCAAAGCGACAAACTCTCAAAAAGCCATAAAACCTGTTGACTTGAAGGCAAATTCGCCAGAGCAGGTCCGTTTTGCTCAGGCAATGCGCGAGGTAGGAGTTTTTTATCAGACAAAACGAGGTGAGGTTGTTCCGTCTCAATTTAGAGACCCGCATTTAAACTCTGACCTTGTAGAGATCGGAAAACTGTGCTTGGCTGCTGTATTTCAAGTTCCGGGAACAAGCCGGAATAAACCATCAGCCTTGTACCAGCCCAAATACTATGACCCTATTTTCAATGGAAATCAGTCACAGATAGCTCGACTCTGTAAGGAACTCCTTTATTATGACCACTATTTCCGTACATCCTTCCAGCGTGCATTCGACCGAGAGAATGCTACAGCTCCTAATGCAAGCGTAAGGATATCCTTTGCTCATAATGCACGCACCATTTGTGTTGCTTTTGCCGCTTTTGCTGCTCGATACAGGCAAGGGAATATTACAGATCAGGATTTAACACCTTTGTTTAGTTCTGCATCGTCCGAAAGTATCGCAGACACGCTTTATGAGAGTTTTCGAGAGCTCGGACATTTGCAACACTTCCTCTCACCGCAGGTGTTTGATAATAAGGATACGTGCGATAAGGTGCTGAGCAAGCTGTTCAATATCATCATTGAGGCTGGCATTACGAGCTATACATTTGAGAGTCGCCATGATTCGACACTCAATGCAACCAATTACCTCAAAAGGGATAAAAACTACTACGAAATCCTTAGTTCCCAGTGGCAGAGAACGGTTAGTGATCTGAGCGCGGTATTCAGCGAAGTAGGTATGTGACCTCAAATTGAACGATTACCCTCTGTGAGAACGATACCCCTCAAATTGAACAATCCCCCTCTGTGAGAACGATTTGTCCGGGAGAGGGGTGTCGGGAACGCCCGAAAAAGCAAAAAAGCCGCTGCGGAAATAGCTCCGTAGCGGCTGCTTTTTTTGTGGCCGGACAGCGAAAAAGCCCTGAAATCAAGGGCTTTCGGGCAAAATGAAAAGGTAGGCAATTTCTATCAAAATTACCTACCTTTTGTGGTGGACCTGAAGGGATTCGAACCCACGACCTTACGGATGCGAACCGTACGCTCTCCCAACTGAGCTACAGGCCCAAATAGCAATGCTGGTCTCCCAGCGCGGATTATCATAACACACTTTTTTGAATTTGTGAAGCCCCTTTTTCATTTTTCTGTTGATATTTTTTCTGAAATATAGTAGAATACTATTTGTTCAACAACTCCTCCGCATACAGCTGCGGAACCGGTCTTGCGCAATGGGTACCTGCGAACCATGTCAGGCGGGGAACCGAGCAGCATTAAGCGGGACCATCCATGTGCCGCAAGGACGCCGGTTCCGCAGCTGTATACGGGGGAGTATTTCTATTGTAAGGGAGGGCTGCGGATGTATCAGGCGCTTTACCGCAAGTGGCGTCCCAAAACATTTGCCGACGTGGTCGGTCAGGAGCATATCACCGAGACCTTGCAGCGCCAGGTGGCGGAGGGGCGGCTGTCGCACGCCTATCTTTTCACCGGCACGCGCGGCACGGGCAAGACGACTTGCGCCAAAATACTTGCGCGCGCGGTCAACTGCGAGCATCCGGAAAACGGCAACCCCTGCAACCGCTGCCCGAGCTGCCTTGGCATCGAGAGCGGGCGGCTGCTCGATGTGGTCGAGCTGGACGCGGCGTCGAACAACGGCGTGGACAGCGTGCGCGCGCTGCGTGACGAGGCCATCTATTCGCCCGCGCAGGTAAAAAAACGCGTGTATATCGTCGACGAAGTCCACATGCTTTCGACGCCCGCGTTCAACGCACTGCTCAAGATCTTGGAGGAGCCGCCCGAGCATCTGATGTTCATTCTGGCGACAACGGAGCTGCACAAGGTGCCCGCGACGATTTTGTCGCGCTGCCAGCGCTTTTCATTCCGCCGCATCCAGCCGAAAGACATTGTAGGCAGGCTCAACTACATCGCGGGGCAGGAGAATATCGACTTAAAGGAAGACGGCGCAGCGCTGTTGGCCCGACTGTCGGACGGCGCGCTGCGAGACGCGCTGAGTCTTCTTGACCAGTGCGCGGCCGCGGGCGGCGCGATCGACGCGAACGCCGTGCTCGACGCGCTGGGTTTGGCCGGAAACGTGCAGACCGCACAGCTCATGTCGCTGATCCTGACGCGCGACGCGCGCGGGGCACTCGAGCTTCTCGGCAAGCTCTACGACGGCGGTAAGGATGTGGGCGCGGTGCTCGGCGAGCTCTCGACCCTCTCGCGCGAGCTGCTCATCAGCGCGACGGCGGGGGAGGGCGGCGAGAGCTTACTCAGCGGCGCTTATGACGCCGCAACGCTCCGAAACCTGCGCGCGCAGGGGACGAGCGCACGCTTTATCCAGCTCTGTACGATCTTGCAGGAGACGGCGGCGCAGCTCCAGTTCAGCGTGAACCGCCGCACGGACGCAGAGCTCTGCATTCTGAAGCTCTGCGACGAGACACTCTCCGGTGATTTGGCGGCACTTGGCGCGCGCATCGCGCGGCTCGAAGAGCAGATCGCTGCGGGCGTGCAGTTCGCAGCGAAGCATCCCGCATCTGCACCGGCGAGCGCACCTGCTCCCGCGACGGCGCAAAAGCTCGCTCCCGCACCGCAAAAGGCCGCGGAAGCGCCCACAGAGAGCGCAAAGCCCGCCGAGGAAGCGCCGCTTCCGTGGGACGAGCCGCCGCTGCCCGACGATTATGACGCACCGCCGCCCTACGGTGAGCCGGTCGCGCCCGCACCGAAGGCCGCAGCGCCGAAGATAGCAGCAGCACCCGCGCCTGCGCAGGAAGCGCCGGCGAGTGGAGACAGCGGGGATGATGAGATTTTCTACCAGCTCTTGGAGAGCTACAAAAACCGCCTGACGCCCGACAAGCGCGCGTTCATCGGCATGGCGCAGGGGGATGTGAAGGATGACCTTCTCACCGTCTACTGCTCGACCGAGGTGCAGAAGTCCATGCTCGACCAGAAGGTCGTGACGGACGTCTTGCAGGAGGTCACGTCCCGCGCAGTTGGACGGGAAATTCGCGTCCGCTTCCTCGTGGGCGAGCGTCCGGGCGCGAAAAAGCGCGACAGGATGCAGGACCTCCTGCGCATGGGCAGTAAATTCGACAATTTTACAGTAAAATAAAAGGAGACAACAACGATGGCAAAGGGTTACAGCGCACGCCGCGGCTTTTCCAACGGCAGCGGCCAGATGCTCAAGCAGCAGCAGATGCAGCAGCAGATCATGAAGATGCAGGAGGACATGCAGAAGGCGCAGCAGGAGGTCGAGGAGAAGACCTTCTCGGCGAGCGTCGGCGGCGGCGTCGTCAGCGCCGAGGTCAACGGCAAGAAGGAAGTCACGAACATCACCATCAAGCCCGAGGCGGTCGACCCCGAGGATGTGGAGATGCTCCAAGACCTCATCATCTCCGCCGTGAACGAAGCGCTCCGCCAGGCCGAAGAGGCGATGGACGGGAAGATGAACGCGCTGACGAGCGGACTCGGCCTCAGCGGGTTTGGGTTCTGATTTTTCCTTTTCAAGCAAAAACAAAGCCCGCGTCGCGGGCGGGAGGTTTCCGCACTGTGCGGAAACGGGTAATAAAGGGGGTATTCTCTTTCCGAAGAGAATACCCCCTTTAAATCCCCCAGAGAAAGGCGAGGGGAGTTCCCCTCGACCCCCGACATTGGCAGTTTGTAGCTTGAAGAGCTGCACGCGCTGCGCAATCAGGTGCGGTGTACATGGCTTCGCCATGAATCCGTGCGTTTCGTCACCGTTTTGCAACCGCGCCTTACTATCGTGAGGCGCGTGTGACGTCGCATTGGGCGGCAGACTGCCTACCGAATGCGGCATTGCTGACGCTTGCCGCGATATTGTGCCATCGATAGCAGGTGATTACACTGCACTTGCGCTCAGATTCGAGAGCGGCACCCGCAAGGGGTGTGCCGCATCCGTAAGGCAGCAAAGCTGCCAACGGTTGCGCAACAGCGGATGATAGAAGCAAATCAAATCGTCTAGCAACACCCAACGCGGCTCTGCCGCGCGCAGGCATTCCCATTCCGGAGGCACAAAGGCCATTCGAGCCTGAGACTGCCAATCAAAGTCTTTCTCTTGGGGTTCCAAAGGGGCCATTCTCTTTTGCGAAAGAGAATGACCCCTTTGACTCGCTCCCCTGCACGGTGCAGGGGAAACTTCTCCCGCATTGATGCGGGAATCATTGCAAATTATTCTGCGAAAAATGTTTCAATTTCCCCGCGTGCAGCGGCCACGCTGCCTTGCACAAAATTCGGCTTGCCGCCGCCGCGGCCATTCAGCTCGGCATTCATCTTTTTCGTGAGCTTACGAAGGTCTCCGCCGATGTGCCCGATGGCGTACTTGTACGCGCCGTCCGCGCCGGCAAAGACCGCGCAGCGGCCGCCGCAGTGGTTCGTGACCGCGTCGCAGAGCTTGCGCAGGCTGTCGCCGGACATTTCGTCCTCGAAGAGCAGCACGTCGCCCTTGCCTTCGTACTGCGCGGCGGTCTGGGCGAAGACGGACTCTTCGAGCTTTGCGCAGCGCTGCTTGAGCGCGGAAAGCTCAGCGAGCACGCGCTCGACGCCCGCAAAGCTCGCGTTCGGCTTGACGGAGAGCGCCTGTGCGATACGCACGTCCTGCGCCCAGCACTCCGAAAGGTAGCGGTGCGCGCGCTTGCCGGAAAGAAGCTCAATGCGAACGCCGTCGCGGAACTTCTGCACGGAGAGGAACTTGACGAGTCCCACCTGACCGGAACGTACGACGTGCGTGCCGCAGCAGGCGCAGCAGTCCGCGCCGGGGAAGGAGACGATGCGCACGTCGCCATCGAGCGGCTTTTTGCTGCGGTACTCGACCTTGTCGAGCTCCGCGCCGCGATAGAACTGGATGTCGATGGGGTGATCCTCATAGATGTACAGGTTGGCGAGCTGTTCAATCTCCATAAGTTCATCCCACGAAATGTCGGCGTTGAAGTCGATCGTGACGACGTCCGCGCCCATGTGGAAGCCGACGTTGTCGCAGTGGAAGCGCTCGCAGATGAGGCCCGAGCAGATGTGCTCGCCCGAATGCTGCTGCATGTGGTCGAAGCGGCGCGCCCAGTCGATCTTGCCGGAGACGCTCTTTCCCACCTCGAAGGGCTTGTCGCAAAGGTGCGTGATGACGCCGTTTTTCTCGTGGACCTCGAGCACGTTCGCCTCGCCCAAAACGCCGGTGTCATACGGCTGGCCACCGCCCTCGGGGTAGAAGGCCGTCTCCGCGAGGACAACGGCGTAGCCGCCCTTCACCTCGTCGCAGGAGACGACGGTGGTGGCAAAGCCCTTCTGAAAGGGATCTTCATAGTAGAGTTTTCTTGTTTCCATGGGGTTCTCCTTTAGTCGATCAGGCCGAGCGCCTGTTTTTCGTGCAGCACGCGGAAAACGTGCGCGTCAATATCGCTTTCGGCGATCTCGCCGGACTGGACGGCGGCGATCACCTGCGGGATCTGCGTCTGATAGTCGGTGGTCACGATCATGTCGTTGCCCGCCTGAATGGCCAGCACGGCGGCGCTGCCGTCCTGCGCGTAGGCTTTGACGGCATCCATCGCGAGATCGTCCGTCACGATGACGCCGGTGAAGCCGAGCGTGTCGCGCAGCAGCGTGTGGACCTTCGCCGAAAGGGACGCGGGATACGCGCCGTCCATGCACTCGACGATGTTGTGGCTCACGAGCACGAACGGCGCGCCCGCGGCGATGCCGGATTCAAAGGGGACGAGGTCGGACTTTTCAAACGTGGTGTACGGGCGCGCGTCGAGCGCGATGCCCGTGTGCGTGTCGGCGTTGTTGCCGTAGCCGGGGAAGTGCTTTAAGACGCAGGCGATACCGGACTGCGCATAGACGGGCACGACGCTTGAGATATAGTCCGCGGTCGTCTGCGCGTCCTGCCCGAACGAGCGCGCGTAGATGAAGTTGTCGGGATTCGTCGACACATCGCACACGGGGGCGAAGTTCACGTTGACGCCGAACGCTTTGAGCTTCTGGTTGTAGCTGAGCGTTCGTTCGAGCAGCCCGTCGAGGCTGCCCGCGGCATAGAGATCCTGCGGGGAGGGGAGAGGTTCGGAGAAGAGGTTCGGGTTTTTGCTCGCGCGCGTGACCGTGCCGCCCTCTTCATCGCTGCCGATGAAAAGCGGGATGGCCGCCGCGGCCTGATAGGACGCGAGCGCCGCGGTGAAGTTGTCCTCCGTGAGCCAGTCACCGTTTGCGTCCTTATAGTCCCTGCCGAAGAGCAGCAGTCCACCGAGGTGATAGGTTTCGACGTCCTCCGCCGCGCCCGTTTCGGGGCAGCGGACGAAGAAGAGTTGGCCGACCTTTTCCTCGATGCTCATACCTGCAATGATGTCGTTGATGCGCTCGTCGGGCGTCTTTTCCACCGGCTGCTCGGTCGGCATTTCCGGCGTCGGATCGACGGCGGGTTCATCGGGGGTGTCGTTTTTCGCGCTGCAGGCGGCGAGCAGCAGGACAAGAACGAGCGAAAGCGCGGTGATTTTCAACTGTTTCATGGGAATTCTCCTTTACGACTCGGAAACAAAGTGCTGTTCACGGTAATGCTGCGCGCAGAGGTACCTGCGGCAGATCTCGGCGACGTCTGGGGGCACGTCGAGCGTGATGGAACCTTCGACCATGCGGTAGCCGTCCTCGTGCATCAGCGGCGTGACGGCGCGCGTTTCGCGCTGGAGCTGCATGAAGCCGTCGCCCGTCCAGCCGCACTCGAAGAAGAGCTTGTCCATCAGGAAGCACGGGGAAATGTCGCCGCCGTCGCCGCGGAAGTCCTGACCGAGAGATTCCTTGGCGGCCTTGTTGGCATAGATGAGGTAGGGGGTGGAGAAGTAGTTGTAGAAGCCCTCCTGCGTGGACACGTCAAGATTGACGCCCATTTCGGCATACACGCTGCTGCCGTTGCCCATCCACGGCTTGTGGTCACCGAAGAGAACGAGCACGACGGGCTCGTCGCGGGCATCCAGCTCGCGCGTGAGGCGGCGCATCTGCTCGATCGTGCTGCGGATGCCGGCCAGGTAGTTGTTGATGACGCAGCAGCTTTCCATCGACCAGCCGGTCTTGGCGGGCGTGACGTACTCATCCCAGTAGGTCTCGGAGCTGTACGGCCCGTGGTTCTGGTATGAGACGGAGAAGAGGAAGAGAGGGGCATCGTCCTCCGTGCGCGAGTCGATGTCGTTTAAGAGGTAGTCGACGAGCACGGTGTCGGACTTGAAGAGCGCGTCCTCGATGGAGATGAGGTCGCCGAAGCCTGATTCGTTGAAGACGCATTCGTCAAAGCCGAGGTATTCGTTGACGTTGCTGCGGTTGTAGAACCACGAGTAGCCGGGATGACGGTAGAGCGCGTCGTAGCCCTGATCCTTGAAGTAGCGGACGTAGGAATTGATCGGGCCGCGGAACTCCTCGTGCTGGCTGTACCCCGTGAGGAAGCCCCATTCGGTGTTCGTCGTGCCGCCGGCGAAGATATTCGTGAGGAGGTTGCCCGAGACGCTGCGGCTCTCGAGCTCGTGCAGCGGCTCGTAGAGATTCCGCACGGCGGAGATTTCATTTAACTGGGGGAAGTCGGACAGATCGGAGAATGCCTCGAGCATGATGCCGACGACCGTGATCTTCTGCTCGTCGGGAATGTCGGTGTCCGCATACTGCTCAAGGATCTGCTTGGCCTCGCTCTCGCGGTAGCCCTCCGGCGGCTCGGGGAACATGTCCTGCACGCTGTGTAGGAACGGATACGTCGTGCCGCGGGAGATGTAGACCTCGACCGCCGACCACGGAGAAATGAGGTCGTTGTTGGCGGTCTCTTTGTAGATAGATGAACTGGTGTAGAGCTCAAAATAGCACGCGAGCGTGACAGAGAGCATGAGCATGATGCCCGCAAGGCGGGAGCGCGGGCTCATGCGCTCTTTTCGGAGCATCAGGCACGAGAGCACGAGCATCAGCACAAAGCCCTCAAGAACGACGATCACGGGCGCGGAAATTTCGAACGTGTAGTTGCCCATGATGCCGCCCGCCGTGCGGATGAGCCGCAGGTCGGTAGCGAGCACGGGGTCGCCGCGCAGCTGCACCTTGTAGTAGCTCGCGAGCGCGAGCGTGAAAAACGGCAGCGCCGAGAGCAGGTACGCCGCCCACGGCCGCGCGAAGAGAAAAAAGCCGAGGTAGACGAGCAGGATCGGCGCAAGCAGGTTCATCGCTACGAGCAGCGGAATTTTGAAATACGACTGCAAGAGTGCCGTCGCGTCGATGCTTGCGTAGGAATGTGCCGTGAGGTAGAGCGAGAGAAGGCCAATGCCCGCGCCCAGCACCGTGAGCCAGAAGAAGACCCAGATGCGGTGCACCCAGCGCATCACCGCGCCCGTCGACTCGTCAGGCCGCACCAGAGAAGAGAAAAAACGCATGTTGGGGACGTCCCCTTTCTGAAGGCATAATAACAAAGTATATCATTTCGACAGGAAAAACGCAACCGGACAAGTTTTCAGCTTTGTGGGGTTCTTGCCGGCAGGCAGGGGTGTGGTAGAATAGTCCCGTTGAATGAAATAGATCGGGCAGGAGGAAAATTGATGGCGGAGCACATGCAGTTACGCGATATGCCAAAATTTTGCGCGGAGATAGAAGCGTGGCTGAACGCGCGATACGGAGAAACGGAGGGAAAAAGCTCTGGGAGGCGACCGGCCGCCAGTATGGCGAATACCTCAAAGTGCTCCCTGACTACGGTGGAAAAAAGACCAGCCATGCCCTCGCGATCTACGGCAGCATCGTGATCTTCTCCCTGTACCCTCTGCTGCCGGACCATCCGCCGGCAGAGGAATTGCAGGAGCTTGTCACGAGCCTTTTTATGTCGGGATTTGTAAAGCTGGGAAAGATTTTTGACTTGAACCGCAGCTTTGACATATGGCTGATCGACAAGGTCTTCCAAGGAGTGGGGAAAAGGGACCGCAAGCTGTACGCGCAGCATCCGGTGTGCTTCTGCAATGTATCGAGCCGTACGACAAGAAAAAACGTGCCGCGCGATACCATTTTACGCAGTGCCCAAATGCGGAATTTGCGAAAAAGCACGATCTGATGCAGGTGCTGCCGCTTTTCTGCAATTCCGACTACTGGGGAATGAGCCAACTTCACGGCACCTTGCTCCGCCGCGGCACCTGCGGGAACGCCGACAGATGCGACTACTGCGTGGTCGGGTCTGAAAATTCGATGGCTGAGGAATATGAGATCATAAAGGATGAAGCCGGATTTTTGGCGAGCCGGAAGATCGAAAAATAAAGAGCAAAGGACAGCTCTCGAAAGAGAGCTGTCCTTCTTGCTATTCTGTGGAAAACTTTTCTCAGAACGCGCACTTTTCGCGCAGGAAGTCCTTGACCTGATCGATGGGGATACGGACCTGCTCCATGCTGTCGCGCTCGCGGATGGTGACGCAGTGGTCGGCCGCGATGCCGTTGGCCTCGTCGCCGACGGTGTCGAAGTCGAACGTGATGCAGTACGGCGTGCCGATCTCGTCCTCGCGGCGGTAGCGCTTGCCGATCGAGCCGGTCTCGTCGTAGTCGACCATGAATTCCTTGGAAAGCTCGTTGTAGAGCTCCATCGCGGGACCGGCGAGCACGTCCTTCTTGGAAAGCGGCAGGATCGCGGCCTTGAAGGGGGCGAGTGCGGGGTGGAAGTGCAGCACGACGCGCACGTCGTCGTTGCCCTTCTTGTCCTGGCCGACGACCTCTTCATCGTAGGCGTCGCACAGGACCGCGAGCACGCTGCGCTCCACGCCGAGCGACGGCTCGATGACGTAGGGGACGTATTCGACCATGTCCTTGCCCTCGCCCTCGCGATAGACCATCTTCACGCCGCTGGTGTTCTGATGCTGCGTGAGGTCGTAGTCCGTGCGGTCGGCAACGCCCCAGAGCTCGCCCCAGCCGAACGGGAAGAGGAACTCGAAGTCCGTCGTTGCCTTGGAGTAGAAGCACAGCTCCTCGGGATCGTGGTCGCGCAGGCGCAGGTTCTCGTCCTTCAGGCCGATGGAGAGCAGCCAGTTGTGGCAGAACGTGCGCCAGTAGTTGAACCACTCAAGGTCGGTGCCCGGCTTGCAGAAGAACTCGAGCTCCATCTGCTCGAACTCGCGCACGCGGAAGATGAAGTTGCCCGGCGTGATCTCGTTGCGGAAGGACTTGCCGATCTGGCCGATGCCGAACGGGAGCTTTTTGCGCGTGGTGCGCTGGACGTTATTGAAGTTGACGAAGATGCCCTGCGCGGTCTCGGGGCGGAGGTAGACGGTGTTCTTTGCGTCCTCGGTCACGCCCTGGAACGTCTTGAACATGAGGTTGAACTGACGGATATCGGTGAAGTTGTGCTTGCCGCAGGTGGGGCAGGGGATGTTGTGCTCTTCGACAAAGTCCTTCATCTCCTGCTGGGAGAAGGCGTCGATGGGCTTGGGAAGCTCGAAGCCGGTCTCGGCGCACCAGTCCTCGATGACCTTGTCGGCGCGGAAGCGCTCGTGGCACTCGCGGCAGTCCATCAGAGGATCGGAGAAGCCGCCGAGATGGCCGCTTGCTACCCAGGTCTGCGGGTTCATCAGGATCGCGGCGTCAAGGCCGACGTTGTAGGGGTTTTCCTGCACGAACTTCTTCCACCAGGCGTTCTTGATGTTCTTCTTGAGCTCGGCGCCGAGGGGGCCGTAGTCCCAGGTGTTGGCAAGGCCGCCGTAGATCTCGCTGCCGGGGAAGACAAAGCCGCGGTTTTTGCACAGCGCGACGATCTTGTCCATCGTCTTTTCGGTGTTTTTCATGGTGAATTTCTCCTTTCGGTACTTGGCTCAGGAGATAAAAAACGCCCTGAGCCTATTAAAGTAGGCTCAGGGCGAACAAATCATTGTCCGTGGTTCCACCTGAATTCCCCGCTGGATGCGGGGCACTTCGTTCCCTTGTAACGGAGGGACCGGCGCGGCATTTCCGCCGCGCGGCTCAAAAGCGCCGCCTTTTCCGTTCCGCAGGGACTTGCACCGGTCGTCCCCTCTCTTGAGCGGGTGAAAAGAAAAGGCTTCTTTCTCAATGCCTTTTGTTGTGGTCAGCATACCATGACTGATATTGTTTGTCAAGACAAACCGAGAATCCCTGCGTACCCGCAGGGGAGCGGGCAAAGGGGGATATTCTCTTTCACAAAAGAGAATATCCCCCTTTAAATCCCCCAAGAGAAAGGTTTAGATTGGCAGTCTCGGGGTTGAATAACCTTTATGCCTTCGGAATGCAACTG
>NZ_JPJG01000113.1 GCF_000765235.1 Oscillibacter sp. ER4
CTTTCACTTCGGAGACATCAGAGTTGTTCAAGCCTGAGACTGCCAATCCAAGGCCTTTCTCTGGGGGTTCCAAAGGGGGGATTCTCTTTTGCGAAAGAGAATCCCCCCCTTTGATCCGTGCAGCGCTGCGGGCGCTGCTATCCCCCTCGCGCCCAACGGGCGCGACTTAATCCCTCCAAACTGGTTTGGAGACCGAATCCCCAAAAATCCGAAGAGCTTCCTCTTCGATTCTTTTGCGCTGCAAGGATTGTAAAGGCATTAACCATGTCAATTCAACAGCTTTCCCGCGGCGTTTCCAAACGCCGGCGATCTTCCCGTCGAGCAGAATGGCAGGCCGCACGATGCCGGATAGCGTGAACACGCTGCGTAGTGCATCTTCAGGGAGAAACGGATTTGCCCGCTTTTCATAGCCCAGCATCAGCGGGTCAAAGCCCGCAAGAAAACGACAGCAGGATAAATCACCGATAATGTTAATATCATCAAGCCTGTAAAATATTTTACCTTCACAGACGAATTCGCGCGGGGAGAGAGATTCGATGAGCGGCAGTAGCTCACGCTGGGGAAGGCCGAAGAAGTATGCGGCGTCCTGTACTGTTACGGGACCGTAGTGTGTCAGATACCGGTGCAGCAGCTCGCGCAGCGCATCGTCCCGCGTTATCGGATCGAACGGTGGGCAGGGGCGAAAGGCCTTTTTCTGCTGCGCGGTGTGGCAGAGCACGCCGCTTTCGCACAGCGCGCGGAGCAGCCCGCCCCAAGGATCGAACGCGCTTTGTTCTTCATCGGCGGTCATGCCGTGCTCGCGGCAGAGAAGGCGCAGCTCCTCGCGGCCGCCGCAGCCTTTTTGGGCGGCGTCTAAAATGATCGCGGCCAACTCGCGCTTGCGCGCGGCGGAGAGATGGTCGTCGTCCGACATCGTGTCGCACGGACGAAGAAAATGGCTGCGCCCATTGTAGAGGAAGAAAGGCAGGTCGTTCTGTGCGATCAGATGCAGCGTGCCGCGCAGCGTCCATGTCTTTGCGGCAGAGGTGCGCAGAATGTCCTCATCCGGCGCTTTCCCGCAGCGGAGACGCAGCGCATGCAGGCAGTTGCCGTAAAACTGCGCCTGCAAGCCGCAGAGGTCGCGCAGCACGGTGAGCTCGCCTTTCGCGGGGGTAAAAAGATACTGCCGGTTTATGCGGAGCAGAAGCATGTCGTCGATCTGCATGGGACGCCTCCGTTCGGTGCAAATTTTCCTGCCGGAATACTTGCGAAAAATGCGGTATTTTGATATGCTATTCTGCATTGTAACATGTGTGATATCCGGGAGGCAACTATGAAAAGTTCGAAAATCCGGCAGGTGGTGCTGCCGCTGATCACGGCCCTGATCTGGGGCAGCGCATTTGTCACGCAGAGCCTCAGCGCGGCGCATCTTGGGTGCTTCAGCTTCAACGCGCTGCGCGCCATTCCCGCGGTGCTGGTATTGCTGGTGCTGCTGGCCGTCATGCAGCGCATCCACCCGCGCGAAAAATACAGCGCGGAGGAAAAGCGCGCGCTGCTGCGCGGAGGGCTTGTCTGCGGCGCGTTTCTGGCGCTTGCGATCAACTTGCAGCAGTTTGGCATGGGGACGACGAGCGCGGGCAAGGCGGGCTTTATCACGGCGCTCTACATTGTGCTCGTGCCGGTGTTCAGCACGGTGCTTGGCAAAAAGGCGAAGAAAAGCATCTGGCTCTGCGTGATCGCCGCCGTCGCGGGGCTTTACTTCCTGTGCTTTGACGGCAGCAGTACGCTTTCGTTCAGCAGCGGTGATATGTATGTGTTCCTCTCGGCCTTTGCTTTCACCGCCCAGATCCTTGCTGTGGACTATTTTGTGCAGCAGGTGGACGGCATTGCGCTGTCCTGCGCGCAGTTTGCAGTGGTCATCATGCTCTCAGCCATCGGCGCACTTGCATTCGGCGAGCACACCACGCTCGAGGCGGTGAAGACCTGCATCCCGTATCTGCTCTATGTCGGCGTGGTGTCGAGCGGCGTGGGCTACACGCTGCAGATCATCGCGCAGAAGGACGGCGACCCGACGGTCGTGTCGCTGCTGCTGAGCCTCGAGTCGTTTTTTGCCGTTGTCTGCGGCGCGATTGTCCTGCACGAGCGCATGAGCCTGCGCGAGTATTTCGGCTGCGCGCTGATGCTTGCGGCGGTCATCCTTTCGCAGCTGCCGG
>NZ_JPJG01000017.1 GCF_000765235.1 Oscillibacter sp. ER4
TTGCCGCCTGCTCTTCACAGACAGCAAGCCCTTTCGGCTGCTTGAACAATTTTTACTTCAGAATATTGTCTAACTTTTTGGGGTCACTTCACGAACCGGCGGGACTTCTTTCATATATGAATGCTTAATCGGCACGCTGCACGCGCTTTCCTTTGCGGTCAAGATAGAGGTAGAAGCCGACGTTCAGGATTACGCCGACCAGCGTGGACACCGGCGCGGCAAGGCCGATCTTCGTCAGGCTCGCGTTCGGCTGGATGCTCATCACATACGCAAACGGCAGGCGGACGAGCAGCGTTTGGATGAGACCCTGTGCCATGACCCAGAGCGTCTTGTCGTTGCCGTCGAAGTAGCCGAGCATGCTGAAGAGGATCGCCGTCAGGATGGCCTCGGGCGCGAAGCCCTTCAGATACTCAAAGCCTTTCTGCACGACCTCTGCATCCGGCGAGAAGATTCCCGCCAACACATCGCCCTTGAGCATCACGAGCGCGAACACGGCGCAGCCGAAGACCAGCCCCACGCCGATGCCCGTCAGCATCGACTGCTTTGCGCGCTTCTGATTTCCAGCGCCCACGTTCTGCGCAACGAACGACGCCATCGACTGCATCAGCGCGCAGGGAATCAGCATGGCGAAGTTGACGATTTTGCTCGCAACGCCGTAGCCCGACGACGCTGTCAGGCCCAGCCGGTTGACAAACGCACACAGCGCCAGAAACGACAGCTGCGTCAAAAACTCCTGCAAGGCAAGCGGCAGACCGATGCTCAAAAACTTCTTACATTGAGGATTGAATCGAAAGTCCGCGCGTGATGGCAAAGGGCAGCTTCTTTTTGATGAGCAGCGCAACTGCGAACACCACACTGACGGCCTGTGCCAAAACTGTCGCGATGGCCGCGCCCGCGGCGTCCATGCCAAAGCCCGCAACCAGAATGAGGTCGCCCGCAATGTTGACAAGGCACGCCACCAGCACGAAAAGAAGCGGCGAGCGGCTGTCGCCAAGACCTCTAAAGATGGCAGAGAGCAGGTTATACGCAACGATGAAGAAAATTCCGCCGCCGCAGATGCGCACATAGCTCACCGTGAGACCGACAGCCTCCTCGGGCGCCTGCATCAGCACGGAAACGGGCCGCGCAAAGCCCACGAGCAGGATGAATATTCCGACGGACAGGATCGTGAATACGACCGCCGCACCGCCGAGCACCGCGCCGATCTGCTCCGGCCGCTTTTCGCCGAGATACCGCGCGATCAGGACCGTAACGCCCATCGCGAGCTGCGTGACCACAAAGGTCACGAGGTTCAAGATCTGGCTGCCGGTCGAAACAGCGGAGAGGCCCGCCGTCGAGCCGAACCGGCCGACAACCAGCAGATCGACCGCGCCGTAGGCTGCCTGCAAAATGAGTGCACCGAGCACGGGAAGCATGAGGAGCGACAGCTTTTTTAAAATGCTGCCCTGCGTAAAATCGCTGCGATCAGTGGACAAGGGTAATTTTCCTTTCGGCCATGACGTCGTAAAGTGCCTGAATGGTGCGGATAGTACATTCTGCGTCCTCGTCGGAAATATCGTCGAGAAGCGGCGCGAGCTGGGTGAAAAACTGCTCGTTGAACGTCTGCGAGAGCTTTCTCCCCTGCTCGGTGATGGTGAGATACGTCACGCGCCCGTCCTCTGCCGAGGCGGACTTTTGCAGATACTCTTTGTCCTCCATCTCCCCAAGTGTGCGCGTCACGCCGGGGCGCGGCAGATGCAGCGCATCGCTGATGTCGGACACCTTGACGCGCACGCCCTCGCACTCCAATCGCTCGATCGCGTCGAGATACTGAATGTAAGACGATGTGACGCCCTTCGGCAGCGTTGGCAGCAGCTCGCGGGCGCGCTTGGCCTGATAGCAGGCGTCCAGCAACGCCTTGATCTTTTCAACGGTCATAGCCACCTCCTGCATTTAATTATCTTTGTTAACTATCTTCGGTAATTATAAGAGTATCATACAGAATTGTCCATGCGCAATTTGAAAGAAAACACACACGACGTTTCCTCCCCAAATTTGCGCAAAAAGCCCCGCCGTTTTCACAGCAGGGCTTTTCTCTTCACTTTTTTACAGATTCAGCAGCGTTTCGCTCAGGCGCTTGCCGGCGCTTCCGGCAAAGTCCTCCGCCCGGCGGATGCGCAGGAACGACGCGCCGTAGATCATGCGCTCGTTTTCAAGCTCTCCGTCCTCGCCGAGGAAAATGCCGATGACGTGCGCGCCCTCGCGCCGGAGCTTTCGCACCTGAAAGTAGGTGTCGCGGATGGCGGCGTCGCCGACGTAGGTTTCCGGCGTGCCCTCGCGCTTGCGGCCGCTGACCATGTCGTTCGGTAAGCCGTCGCTGAACACGATGATAATTTTGTGCTCCTCGCGCCGCTTCTTGAGGTCGAGTCCCGCCGCGGCCAGCGCAAGGCCGTCGCGGTTATTCGACGTCGCGCGGTACTCCAAAATGCGGCGGTCGGCCTCCGGTTTGTCGTCGTAGTCGCGGAAGCGCCGCAGCACCGTGTAGTTGCCATAGGTGCAATAGCTCATCACGCGGTGCGGGATGCGGATACGGCTGAGCGCCGCGCTGAAGAGGTAGCTTTGCAGCGCCACCATGCTCTGCCGCACGCTCTGCGAGCCGCTTGCGTCGATCAAAAGCTCCACAACGACGGCGGACGGTTCCTGCTGGACGATCTTTTCAAAAAGCTGCGGATTTTCGCAGCGGCTGACCTTCCAGAGCAGATCGTTTTGCAGCACGCCGTGGTCGGCGCGGTAAACGTCCGGCTCGCTGCGCAGGCTCAGCGCATTGCGAAAGGCCTGCTCGATGCTGCGGATGCCCTGACGCGCGGCGTCCTCGTGCTCTTGGAGCATTTTGAGGTTGCCGTCCCGACTGGCGCGCAGCGATTGGGCGCGGGGCTCGCCGCCCTCGTAGGCATCCTCGCTCAAGCCGTCGGTGAAGAGGAGCTTTCGCTCCTCGTGGATACCGGTGCAGACAGCGCTTTCGATCTCCTCCATCGCCTGCTCGGTCTGAAAGCTGGGGCCAAAGTTGCGCGCCAGATAGTCCGGAATGCCGGCGAGCGCGTCGTCCGGCAGGACAAGTCCGTCGGCCGATGCCTCGACCGCTTTGTCGTATTGAAGCTCGAGCTGCTCGGTCTGTGTCCACTCGATGTCCCCCGGTTCGGCTGCGGGCTCCCACTCTTCCGTCTCGCGCTCGGGTAAGATGTCCTGATTGTGGTCGGGCGCAAAATAGCGGATGAAAATTTTGCGGTACAAAAGCGCCGCGAGTTCGACGAGCAACTTTGCGTCCGCGCAGCTCTCGCTGCGCGCGGCAAGGTCGTCAAACTCCGCCAGCATATCTTCAAAACCGCCAAAATTTTTCATAATGCGGCGGTCGCCCTCCGTCGCCGTGGCGGGAAACTGCTTCGTCAGATCGTAAATGTACATCCAGCCGCGCGAGCTGCGCCGGTAGCGCAGGAGGTCGCCACGCAAAATCTCGCCCGCCGCCTGCTCCGCCATCACGGCGACGCCCGGGCGCTCGCCCATCAGCTTTGCCCTCACGGCGCGCTCGACGCACAGATGCGCGATGGGCAGCAGCACGTCCATATTGTAGGCCGCGTAGCGGTGCCGCCGCAACCACAGATTCAAGTCATCGAGCCCGAAAAACTTGTCTGCCCCGCCGAGGACGACGCCCTCGTACACCTCCACCATGCCGCCCGCGTGCTCAAAGGGTTCGCTCATCTTCTGCACATACTCGGGATAGGTCCGCTTGCGGTGATCTTCGGAAACAGTCAAAAATAGGCTCTCTTCTCTGCCGATGCTCATCTCTTCAGGCAAAGCGCGTCAGCGCCACGTCGCGCACGAGCGCATACTCGTACTCATCGAAGCATTTATTCGTGATGCTCACGGCGATGGCATCCTTCGGTGCCATGCCGTCGGTCATCAGGTGCAAAGCGGCGATCATGCCGCGCATATCGACGGAGTTCGTCGAGATCTCGCCGTTCACAGCCTTGGCGTTCAGATCAAGGAACAGCCCCGTGCAGCGCTTGATGTTCTCGTCCGATGCCTCGGACACGTTGGCGCGCAGCAGCTCGCAGAGCTGCGCCTCCTCCAGTGTTGGCATGCGGATGACCGTAAAGCGCGAGACAAGCGCTTCGTTCAGCTCGCGCGTACCGGCGTAACCGTAGTTCATCGTGGCGATGAAGCGCGCGGCGGGGTGGATAGGGATACACTCATAGCCCGGCACGTCGATGAGGCGGCGGTAGTCGAGCGCGGAGTGCAGCAC
Source organism: Oscillibacter sp. ER4 (assembly GCF_000765235.1). Classification (GTDB taxonomy): domain Bacteria; phylum Bacillota; class Clostridia; order Oscillospirales; family Oscillospiraceae; genus Hominicoprocola; species Hominicoprocola fusiformis. The sequence goes on from NZ_JPJG01000017.1 coordinate 4,280, forward strand.
GGCCACAGCGTCGTTTTTCGCCATGTTGATCTCATCTAAGATGCAGAAGCCGCCGTACTGCGCGGCGAGCGCGACAGGGCCGCGGCGCAGCCGCACTTCGCCGCCGGTGAAGGTGTCGGTGCCGATCAGCGTGCTGCTGTCGGTGTTCACGTGGAACGACACAGTGTAGACCGGACGGCGGAACAACCACGCAAGGTTGTCCGCCAAGATATTTTTGCCCGTGGCCTTGCCGCCGGAGAGCAAAACGTTCTCCCCCTGCAGCAGTGCGGCGACGGCCAGCTCCATGATCTCATCGCCGATGAATTTGACGGGCGGCTCGGCGATGCGGCTGCGCACCGTCTCGTCCGCGACGTATTGCTTTTTGAATTGCTCCAAACGGAGCGATAGATCTTGTCTCATGTCTTTGATAGTTCCCTTCTGTGTGCGGGAACGGTTCCCGCGCGATGCGCTCTTTTCAGCGCTTTTCCATGCAGAGCATTATAGTATTCACGCGAAATATTGTCAATTTGCGCCGCCGTTGCGCGCGGGAAAAACCTGTGGTAAAATGAATGCAGAGAACTCCATTTTCAAAAAGGGGGCCGTATTATGTTGACGATCTTCAACCGCAAGGAACTCATCACCACGATGGACATGCAGCGCCAGGCCAATATCCGCAGCGTCCTGTCCGCCAACGGCATTGCCTACACGGTCAGAACCGAGAATTTGCAGGGCTCTTCCGCGCTTGGCGGCCGCAGCCGCGGGAGCAGCGGCAGCGTGAAGTCCGGCTCGCGGCCCGAAAAGTAGATATCGAGCCAGCGCTTGGCCTCGCACAAAACAGGCGTCTCGCTCTCGGCATACTCTTTTGGCAGCGTGCGGGCAAAATATTTCTGCCCGTCGAACCACAGGCCCGTCAAGCCCTCTTCGTCCGCCGCAAGCAGGATGCCGCCGAGCGGCGAATCATAATGCTGGGTGTAAGTCATCGTCCTCGCCTCATTTCTTCTCTTTCGGCGCGTAATCGTGCAGCTCGGGGATCGCACCAACGGACACCGCCCAGAGGTACAGGCTCGCCACGCTGCCATAGGGCGAAAAGCGGCGGCGGTACTTTTCAAAGAGCCCTCGGTCGATCTTTCGGTGGTGGTACACCATGCGCAGCCCCCGCTGAATGGCAAGGTCGTCGTAGCTCAGCACATCCGGACGCTGCATGCAGAAGAGCAAAATCATCTCCGCCGTCCACACGCCGATGCCCTTGAGGGACGAAAGCTCCCGGATAGCCTCCTCGTCGCTTTTTTGCCAGATACCTTCTAAATCGAATGCGCCGGTGTGGACCTTTTCGGCAAAATCCGTGATGTACTCCGCCTTTCTGAACGTCATGCCGAGTGATTGGAGCTTGGAAACACCCGCGGCGAGGACCGTCTCGGCGTTGACCTCGCCGAGTGCCGACAGCATCCGCTGCCAGATCGTCTCCTGTGCCTTGGTCGAGATCTGCTGGCCGACGATGTGGTGCACGACGGCGGAAAAGAGGTCAGTATCCACTTTTCTCTCGACATGGCCGATGCGGTCGATGACCTCGGCCATGCGCTTATCCTTCTTTTTAAGATAGTCGGTCTCCTCTTCCCCGTAGGCAAAATACATTGAGCTTCCTCCCCGCCGCGTCATCTAAAACGTATGTTCTATATATTATATGGTGCCATTTTCTTTCTGTCAAGCGTGCAAGCTTTTGTAACGGACTATCGAAAAAATTTTCGAAACCCTCTTGGCTGAAAGTGTACTTTAAGTTGTAGAGTATCAGTGAACTTTAAGAACAACAGTTTTTTGAGAAGGAATATCCCATGATCAAGCCTTATATCGTATGCCACATGATGACCTCGGTCGACGGACGTATCGACTGCGCCATGACCGAGCACCTACCCGGCGTGCAGGAATATTACGACACGCTCGACGCGCTGGACGTGCCCACGCGCATCAGCGGCCGCGTAACCGCGGAGCTCGAAATGGCGCTGCCTGGAAAGTTTAAGGCCCAAAACGCCGAAGCGCTCGGCAGAGAGGCCTTTTCCAAGGCCGCCGACGCCGAGGGCCACGAGATCGTCGTCGACACCTGCGGCACACTCCTTTGGGACGAGAGCGCCGGGGACGAGCGCCCGCTGCTCATCCTGACGAGCGAGCAGGTCAGCAAGGAGTACCTTGCGTATCTCAACGGCAAGCACATCTCGTGGATCGCCTGCGGCAAGGAACACGTCGACTTGAAGCGCGCGTGCAAAATTCTCGCCGCGGAGTTTGACGTCAAGAGAGCCGCCGCGGTCGGCGGCGGACATATCAACGCAGGCTTCCCCGCCGCGGGGCTACTCGACGAGGTCAGCATTCTGATCGGCACCGGCATCGACGGCCGCGGCGGCATGCAGAGCGTGTTCGACGGCCTGCCGATGGAGCGCGGCGTCACGCCGCTCAAGCACACGGACCGCATCGCCGACTACGGCGAGTTCAACATCTTCCCCGTCTTCAGCGGCAAGCCGCTCGCGTAACGAACGCAAAAGGAAAAGGAGAGAACGCAGCAGCGACCTCTCCTTTTTTACAAAAGCATGCAGAAACCAATCTGCATACAGAGCCATCTTTCAAAAAGCCTCTTATTTCTTCTCTTCCTCGCGCACAAACATCATCAAAAAGCTGACTGCGAGCAGCAGGCAGGATACCCAGATGCCCTTTTCGGCAAAGCGCGCCGTCAGGACGCTGCCAAGCCCCGCGCCGACGGCAAAAATACCGATGACGCCAAAATACGTCAGTGCCTTTTTCAGCACCTCGCGGTCGTGCGTGTGGAAGTAGGCGCACAGCGCCTCGGTGCCGCTGCGCATGTTTCCGATGCACATGGTGCTCGCGTAGGCGTGGCCGCGCACCTTGCGGAAGGTCTGCACCTGCATCGCGCAGACGAACGAGACGAGCGCGTTTGCAAAGGTGTTGACCTCCTGCGGCAGGAAGCCGACAAAAAACAGCAGCACGATCTCGGCCAGAATGATGAGCTGGCGCCAGTGCACCTTTTCCATGCACTTATAGCGGCGGTGGACGCATTCCGCCACAAAAATGCCCGCCATAAACGAGATCACCGGCACAAAATAGCGGAAAACATCTGCCCGGTCGCCTGCAAAAAGGTGTGTGCTCATCAGCACGATGTTGCCCGTCTGCGCGTTGGCAAACACCTTGTCGCGGCAGCAATAGGTATAGGCGTCCTGCAATCCGCCGGATAAAATGATAAACGCGGACATCAGGAACGAATCGGACATCTGCCCGCGCGGTCGATCAAGCTGCATGGTTACATTTTGGCTCCTGTTCGTTAAAATTCCGACATGATTATACGGCGGTGGCCGCGCTTCGTCAAGCGGCTTTTGCGCGCAAGCCTCTTTGGTTTCACGAGGCGTAGCGTGTTCTTCCTGCTCGCAAAATGCGTCAGCATCACGAGGAACGACACCGCCGAGCCCAGCGCCGTGGCAAGACCCGCGCCGTAAACGCCCATATCGCATGGGAAGACGAAGAACCAGTCGCCGAACACATTGAAGATGCCGCCCGACAGCACACCAAGCGTCGCAAGTGCGGGCGCACCGTCGTTGCGCAGAAATGCCGCGAGCATCTGATTGAAGAGGAACAGCGGGAATACAACTTTAACGGGGATCATGTACCGCTGCGCGAAGGCGAGCAACGTCTCGTCCGCACCGAAAAACGTCAAAAGCGGGCGCTCAAAGAGGATCAGCCCGATCCACGCGAGCGCCGCCAGAATGACCGAGCCGATGACCGCTGCGGTAAAATACTGCTCGTCCTCGCCGTCGCCGCTCATGCCGCTGCCGCGCTTCGTGCTGAAGATCACACTGCCGCCGATGCCCATGAGAAGGCCCAGGCTGTAGATGACGTTCCACACCGGCGCGACCACAGCCAGCGCCGCCGTGCCGTCGGGGCCCTGATACTGCCCGACCATCGCCATATCGACGATGCCGTAGATGCTGGAGGTCAGCGCGCTGCCGAACGCCGCCGACAAGTATTTGAAGTAAAGCGTTTTGATATTTCCACGCAAAAGGTCCATTGTCATTTCCTCCTGTCAACAAAAAAAGCCGGATAAGGAACAGGCATTTCAGCCTGCGCCTTATCCGGCTGCCGTTTCTTTCGAACAGCGCGCCCTCCGAGCGAGCAAGAGGGACTATAGCACAAGAAAACAGCAATGTCAAGCCGCGGCGATCTCCCTTCTTTTTCCTTTCTGAATTTTCCGTGGACAATTTCTTCCCGATGGGGTAACATCATAGAAAAACAGGAAACGGAACACTTTTTCATGGACAAGTACAGCATCTTAAAGCAATATTACGGCCACAGCGCGTTTCGCGCGGGGCAGGAGGCGCTGATCGACGCGATCCTCTCCGGGCGCGATGCACTGTGCGTCATGCCGACGGGCGGGGGCAAGTCGCTCTGCTATCAGATCCCCGCGCTGCTCCTGCCGGGCATCACGCTCGTCGTCTCGCCGCTCATCTCGCTGATGAAGGATCAGGTCGCAGCGCTCAAGAGCGCAGGCATTCCCGCAGCGTACATCAACAGCTCACTGACAGGCGAGCAGATCCGCACGGTCTACGCCCGCACGCGCAAGGGTGCCTACAAGCTCATCTACGTCGCGCCCGAGCGGTTGGAAACGAACAGCTTTTTATCGCTGATGCAGGAGATGGACGTGTCGTTTCTCGCTGTGGACGAGGCACACTGCATTTCGCAGTGGGGACAGGACTTCCGCCCGAGTTACCTCGGCATTGTCGATTTCATCAATGCCCTGCCGCGCAGACCCATTGTCGCGGCCTACACCGCGACGGCGACAAAGCAGGTACAGTCCGACATTCTGCGGCTCTTGCAGCTGCAAAGCCCGTACCGCATCGTGACGGGCTTCGACCGTCCGAACCTCTATTTCGACGTGCGCCGCCCGAAAAACAAGTTTTCCGCCCTCGCCGCACTCATTGAAGAGCGAAGAGGCAGAAGCGGTATCGTCTACTGTGCAACGCGCGCGGCGGTCGAGCGCGTGTGCGACAGCCTGTGTGACCGCGGCATCGCCGCCACGCGCTATCACGCGGGCCTCACAGATGAGGAGCGGCAGCAGAATCAGGACGATTTTCAGTTTGACCGCAAGACCGTCATGATTGCAACGAACGCCTTCGGCATGGGTATCGACAAGTCGAACGTCAGCTTTGTCATCCATTACAACATGCCGAAGAGCCTTGAGGCCTACTATCAGGAGGCGGGCCGCGCCGGACGCGACGGCGAGAATGCCGACTGCGTCCTGCTCTTTGCGCCCGCCGATGTGGAGACCGCGCGCTTTCTCATCGAAAACGGCGGGGCCGACCAGCTCTCGGAGGAGGATGCCGCGCTCGTGCGCAAGCGCGACTATGAGCGCTTACAGGCGATGACGGGGTACTGCAAATCCGTCGACTGTCTGCGCGGGCGGCTGCTTGACTACTTTGGCCAGATACACCCCGCAAACTGCGGGAACTGCTCCAACTGTAAAGCGACCTACCAGACCGAGGACATCACGCTCTCGGCGCAGATGATCTTATCGTGCGTCATGCGCATCCGCGAGCGGCTGGGCTACTATGTCGGCAAAACGCTCGTCATTCAGGTCCTGCGCGGGAGCCGCGACCAGCGGCTTTTGTCGCTCGGTCTTGCGAGCTTGTCGACCTATGGTCTCATGGACAAGACGTCGCCAAGCGTCATCGAGCGGTACATCGAATACCTCGAATCCGCGGGATATCTCGAGGTCGACCAGCGCTATTCGACGCTCAGGCCCACAAAAAAAGCATCCGCCGTGCTCTTTGACGGCGAATGCGTGCTGATGCAGAAGCGGGTGGAACCGAAGACAGAGAAAAAGCGCCCGCGCGGCGCGTTTTCGGACGAATTCGAGGAAAACAGCCTTTACGAGGCGCTGCGCGCCCAGCGCGCGGAGCTTGCCAAACGCGAGAGCGTTCCCGCCTACGTCATCTTTTCGAACGCGACGCTCGCCGACATGGCGGAGAAAGCGCCGCGCTCGCTCTCAGAGCTTCTTGAGGTCTCGGGTGTCGGCGAGCGGAAGGCCTCCCGCTACGGAGAGGCCTTCCTGCGCACCATTGAGGAGTATATACAGCAGCAGGGGTAAAGCGGGCTCACTTCAGCACCGTGCCGTCGGCCAGGGTGATGGTATAGCCGTTGAACAGGATATCGCCCTCGGCGAGGTCGCTGAGCTCGATGCTCTCGTCATTTTTTGTAATTTCCGCATTCGCGAAGTCAAGCGTCACACTCTCCTCGCCCGCGGTAAAGCTGCTGCCGCCCATGCCGCCGGGGGCGCTGCCGCTCGGGGCCTCGCCATCAGGTTTCTCTGGAGGCTGGCTGCCGGAATCACCGCTCTGGCTGTTGGAAGAACTGTCCTGGCCGCTCGGCATCTCGGGCGGCTGGCTGTCGGTGCTGCCGCTCTGGCTGTCGGGCTTTGCGGGCGGCTGACTGCTGTCGGACGATGCATGATCCTCACTGCTGCTGTTGCCGCTCTGCGTTTCGCCGTCCGGCTTGTCGGGCGGCGTTTGGCCGGAATCGGAACTGTTAGACACGTCATGGGACGGCATACCGCCCGCACTCAGCTCGCCGAGCTGCATCGTCACGGCAGTGCCGTCAATATCGGTAATCTCGCCGGTGATCGTCTGGCCGGAGCAGTCCGATGTTTTGCTGCCGCACGCGGCGAGCGACAGTGTCAGCGCCGCCGCACAGAAAAGAGAACGAATCTTTTTGCTTTTCATCAAAAATGACCTCCTTCGTCATTGTGTATCCCAAATGCTTCCGCGGGGCTGTCGTTTTTCGCTTTCCCCTTGGAACGAGGTCATTGTTGCCCGCCAACCTAAAAGAACTAAAGGAAAGTTTGAACATTTTGCTTTTCACGAAAACGCAAAAAGCAGTGCCGCCTGAAATCAGGCGGCACTGCTCCTATTGATATGATGTTCCCACCGGCGCGGCGCAAGCGGTTAGTTCGCTCTAACTCGCAGTCTTTTGAAAAGCCGCCGCAGGGCAGCTTTCCAATATATCCTGCTTTCCCGCTTGCCTTCGGGAAGGTGATCGACCTTGCGTATTGTAGCACAGCGATTTTCGCATTGCAAGAGCGGTTTTCAAATTTTTGCGATATTTTCTGTGCATTCTACGCGTTTTCGCCCCGCTTGCCGCGATAGGCTTTTCCCATTCCGCGCCCCGCGGCACTTGCATCCCGCGGCTTTCGCTGGTATACTATGTCCAGAAGTTAGATGTATTTAACAGAATTGATATTTCACACAGAAAAGACGGTGAACGATATGGAAGCATTTTACGGCATTTTGATCCCATTTCTCGGCACGTCGCTCGGCGCGGCGTGCGTGTTCTTCATGAAAAAGTCGCTCAGCGACGCTGTGCAGCGCTCGCTGACGGGCTTTGCCGCGGGCGTGATGGTCGCGGCCTCGGTCTGGAGCCTGCTGATCCCCGCCATCGAGCAGTCGTCGGCGATGGGGAAACTCTCGTTTCTGCCGGCGTTTCTCGGCTTTTGGGTCGGCATTCTCTTTTTGCTGCTGCTCGACCACGTCGTCCCGCACCTGCACGCCAAGAGCGGGCAGGTCGAGGGGCCGAAGAGCCAACTCCAGCGCACGACGATGATGGTGCTGGCCGTCACACTGCACAACATCCCCGAGGGCATGGCCGTCGGCGTGGTGTATGCGGGCTATCTCTCCGGCAGCGCGCAGATCACGGCGGCGGGCGCGCTGGCGCTCTCACTCGGCATCGCGATCCAGAATTTTCCCGAGGGGGCGATCATTTCGCTCCCGCTGCGCGCCGAGGGCATGGGCAAAGCAAGAGCTTTCTGGGGCGGCGTGCTCTCGGGCATCGTCGAGCCCATCGGCGCGGTGCTGACGATACTCGCCGCATCGCTCATCGTTCCGGCGCTGCCGTATCTTCTGAGCTTTGCCGCGGGCGCGATGCTCTATGTCGTCGTCGAAGAGCTGATCCCCGAAATGTCGCAGGGCGCGCACTCCAACATCGGCACGGTGTTCTTCGCCGTGGGCTTCAGCCTGATGATGGTGCTCGACGTGGCGCTGGGATGAAATACGACAGGAATGCAAGCAGGAGGCGATACCTGATATGCTCCCTCTATGAGAGACAGTGAAATAAAACACTGTTTCCATAGGGGGAGAAATTTATGTCTAAAAGCAAAATTCCGTATGAGAAAAAAGTAGAAATTGCAAGGGACTATCTGGAGGGGCGCGTGGGATATACAGAAAGTCTGGGACGAGCGAACAACAGTAAAGCGTCCTTTCGTTACTGGGTGCATCAGTATCAAGAAAAAGGGAGCGCGGGACTTCTTCCAAGCTGTAAAAACCACGAATATCCAGAGGACATAAAACGAAAAGCAGTTGAAGAGTATCTATCTGGGAAGGGAAGTTTGGAGCAAATCGGTGGAAAATATGGACTCCGCTCAATTACTCAGCTTCGCCAGTGGATAAAGGTATATAATGCCCATGGAGATTTCAACTCCAGAAAGAATTCGGGAGGAGGAAGCTACATGAAGCAGGGACGGGACACCACACAGGAAGAGCGCATTCAGATCGTCAAGGACTGTCTGGCCAGCGGTAAAAACTACGGCGAGATGGCCTTGAAGTACAAGGTGAGCTACCAGCAGGTGCGCACCTGGACGCTGCGGTTTGAGGAGACGGGCGAGGCCGGTCTGGAGGACCGGCGCGGAAAGAGGAAGAAGGATCAAACTCCCAGAACTGAGCTGGAGAAAGCGCAGATCGAGATTGAACAGCTCAAGCACAAGCTATATCTGGCGGAAATGGAGCGTGATCTGCTAAAAAAATTGGACGAGGTCGAGAGGAGAGATGCCTTTCGGAAGTGGGACAGCGCCGCATCTATGCTGCGATCCGGGAAGCGCACACTGAAAAGGGATATCCCATTGAGCTGGCCTGTGAACTGCTTCATGTGTCGCGCTCGGCTTATCACAAATGGGCTTCCGGCAAGCTGAGCCGGCGGGCCGCAGAGAACGAACATCTTGCGGATACGATTGAGAAGATCCATGAGGAAAGCCCAGACAAGGGCTACCGGAGGCTCAATGACGATTTGCGCCATGACTGCGGCATCCATGTCAACGACAAGCGGGTGCTCCGCATCTGCCGGACCAGAGATATCCGCTCTACCGTGAAATATAACAACCGTGGCTGCACCAGACAGGCGAAGAACCCGCAGTATCTTGCTGAGAATCTTTTGGACAGGCAGTTTTATGCCGCAAAGCCCAATGAGAAGTGGCTCACCGATGTGACAGAATTCAAGTGGTACGAGGGAACCGAGGTTCACAAGCTCTATCTGAGCGCCATCTTAGACCTTTGTGACCGGCGCATCGTGGCCTATGTACTCAGCGAGCGTAACGATAATCCGCTGGTTTTCAAGACTTTTGATAAGGCTGTGCAGGCTGCGCCAGACGCGCATCCCCTGTTCCACAGCGACAGAGGGTTTCAGTACACCAACCGTGCCTTTCAGCACAAGCTCGTGCAGGCAGGGATGACGCAGAGCATGTCCCGTGTGGCGCATTGCATCGATAACGGCCCGATGGAGGGCTTCTGGGGCATTCTGAAGCGGGAACGCTATTATGGCAGGCGTTTCACCAGCAAGCACGAGCTCGTCCAGATGATCCAGCAGTATATTCGCTATTACAACACGAGACGTGTCCAGCGCAATCTGGGCGTCCTGACGCCGATGGAAAAGCACACGCTTTGCCTCGCCGCATAAAAGCGGCCAGCAGCGCTTGGCTGCTGGCCGGGAAAACTTTATATTTTTTCTCTGTCCTCTTGACGGGTTGCGGTTCAACCGGGCGGTACGCCTGCTGCTTTTTATGCTGACGCCAGCCTTGCGCCTATTTTTCCACCCGAATAAGATTGCTCTCATACGGCCGCTTGCCGGAGAGCACTTCGTCGTAAAAATTCTGCTTCCAGTCGATATAGGCGACGCTGTCCTGCAATTCCCGAATGCCTGCGCGCAGCGCCTCCTGCTTCTGCGCAGCAGGATCTTGCGCTGCGGGATGGTGCGCTCGCCTTGCAGGCAGAGGGCGAGGTAGTCCTTCATCTCCTGAATGCTCATGCCGCATTTTTTCAGGCACGTCAGGCTGCTGATCCACGCGACGTCCCGCTCGTCAAACACGCGGCTGTTGTTTTTGTCGCGCTTGACGTTGGGGACAAGCCCCTCGTTGCAGTAAAATTTTAAGGCCTGATAGGTCATGCCCGTTTCCTTGCAGACCTGCATCATGGTGTAGCGCATGGTAATTCCTCTCTGTTGCGTAAAAACGCGATTTTTCTTTAAAATTCTCTTGACCGGTTGTTACAACCGGTATTTATGATCGACAGTATCAACCGGAAGTTGCGATCGGCAATGATAGCACACAGCGGCGAATACCGCAAGAAAAACGGTCAGAGAGGATGCGTTATGATGAATAACTTTGTTTTTGAAAACAAGACCAAGGTGTATTTCGGCAAGAATGTTGTCAAAGAGCACCTCGGTGGCCTTTTGTCAAACTACGGCGAGACCGTCATGCTGGCCTACGGCGGCGGCTCTGTCAAGCGCAACGGCGTGTATGATGAAGTCGTGAGCATTCTGAACGCCGCGGGCAAGCGCGTTGTGGAGTTCTCCGGCATCATGTCCAACCCCACCTATGCCAAGGTGCAGGAGGGTGCAAAGCTGGCGTGGGCGTCCGCCATGGCAGAGAACGGCGTGCTGAAGATCGGCAAGGTCACGGATTTTCAGGCGCATCAGGTCCAGCATCAGCTCGGCGCTTACACCGACTGCAACCACGGCGCGGGGCTGGCGGTCATCCACCCTGTCCTGTACCGCCACATCTACAAATCCGGTGCGGCGCGGTTTGCTCAGAATGTCTGGGGCATCGCACCCAAGGGCAGTGACGGGGAAACCGCCGCCGGTATCGACGCGCTGGCCGCGTTCATTAAGGGAATTGGTCTGCTGACCACCTTTACCGAGCTTGGCATTCCCGCTGATACCGATTTCCGTGCCATCACGGATTCCACCAACATCACCGCTGGCTGCTGCAAGAAGCTGACCCGTGATGAAATTTGCGAAATTTTGAAGGAATGCCTGTAACATCTGGTGTTTCCGTGGCGGCAGGACGTTGCCATTTTTTGCCTTTCTGCCTCTTGCATTTGGCCCAAAGCGTGATATCATAGGCCAGACAAATTGCGGAAAGGGGCAGTAGAGTTGAAAGCTGCATCGCAGAAAAAATCATTGGATATGCTTCACGGAACGCTCTGGGATAAAATCCCGCGCTTTGCCATTCCGGTGGCGGCCACGGCGATTTTGAGCCAGCTGTTCAACGCCGCGGACATCGCCGTCATCGGCAACTTTACCGGCGAGCTCCGCACTGTGGCGGTCGCGGCCGTCGGCACAAACAGCTCGATCATCAGCCTGATCGTCAACCTGTTCATCGGCATCGCACTGGGTGCAAACGTGACGATCGCGCACGCCATCGGCGAAAAGAACGACACGATGGTGCACCACGCGGTGCACACCTCCATCGTCGTGGCGGTGCTGGGCGGTTTGATCGCGGCGATCATCGGTGAGCTGTTCGCCGTTCCGCTGCTGAATCAGCTGAATGTGCCGGACGATGTGTTCCCGCTGGCGCTGCTATACCTGCGCATCTATCTTGCGGGCCTGCCGGTGATCCTGCTCTACAACTTTGAGGCGGCAGTCTTCCGCAGCATGGGCGAGACGAAAATTCCGCTGATCGCGCTGACGGCCTCCGGCGTTCTGAACGTGATCCTGAACCTCTTTTTCGTGGCCGCGCTCCACATGAGCGTGGACGGCGTCGCGATCGCAACGGTGCTGTCGAACGCGGTCAGCGCGGCGATCTTGTGGGGTTTCCTGCTTAAAACGGACAAGGTCATCCGCCTTGAGCCGAAAAAGCTGCGCATCGACGGGCTGTGCCTCAAGCAAATTCTGCGCATCGGCGTTCCCGCGGGTGTGCAGAGCGCGATGTTCTCCATCGCGAATATCGTCATTCAGGGCGCGATCAACAGCCTTGGCACGGTCGTCATGGCGGCGTCGAGTGCGGCCTACAACATTGAGGTCATCACCTACGATATCCTCAACTCCTTCTCGCAGGCCTGCACGACATTCGTCGGACAGAACTTCGGCGCGGGCGAGATCAAGCGCTGCAAGAAAACGCTGCTGCTGTGTCTTCTCGAGGGCATCATCAGCCTCGGCGTCGCCATCGCTCTGATCCTCTTTTTCGGAAAGTCGCTGCTCACCATCTTCAACGGCGACTCGCAGGTGGTAGAGACGGGCTATACTCGCCTCATGCTGATCATGCCGTCGCACCTGTTCAGCCTTTGCTACGAGGTGCTTTCCGGCTACCTGCGCGGCTTTGAAATTTCACTGCCGCCCGCCGTTTTGACGATGCTGGGCGTCTGCGGCGTCCGCCTGAGCTGGCTGCGCTGGGTCTTCCCGCAGTACAAGACGTTTATGAACATCATGCTGGTCTTCCCCATCAGCCTTGCGACCACGGCGCTTCTAATGCTGGCAGCGGTGCTGTACTTCCGCCCCTCGCGCCGCTATGCGCATCTGCAAAAGAGTGATGGCGCGGCTTCGGCAAAAATCGAAGGATAAGACCATTCCCAAAATCGACAAAGCAGGGCGCTTGCCTAAAAGGCAAGCGCCCTGCTTTACTTTTTTGATGGGGCGGCCATTTCTAAATCGCGGATGGGAAATTTTCACATCAGCTCGCGCGTGAAATCAAGCACGCACTCGCGCAGACGCAGAATTTCCTCTGGCGTGTTCTTGCTCAGGTGCATACCGATGCCGAGCTCCCGTCCTGTTTTCGGGCTGACCGGCAGCGTCTTTACACCGTGCGTCCGCCCGCGCATCATGATCTCCGTCATCATTGTGATGCCAAGGCCCTTGCTAACCATGCGGATGACCGTTTCATCGTCCACATGGCAGGGGCGGATATTCGGCTTCACCTTTTTGGGACTCAGCGCAGCGTTCACGTCGATGTCAAAGCGCCCGTAGGGCATCAGGAATTCTTTTCCGTCGAATTCCTCGATGGGGAAGGACTCTTCGCTGCCGGTGGGATAGTCCTCCGGCAGGATGGCGTACATCGCGTCGTAGTAGAGCGGTGTCCAGTCGCAGTTGATGTGGCTCTGCCGCGCGGCAAAGATGACGTCCGTGCGCCCCTCCTCCAGCAGCTCAAAGGGTTCGAGCTCGTGGTCCACCATGCGAAGATCCACGTCGGTCTCCGGACACACGCGGCGGAAGCGGTACAGAATTTCCGGCATCCAGTGCATGGCAAGGCTCGCATAAGCGGCGATTCGGATCGTCGCCGTCCGCTTTTGCGTGATGGTCTCGATCTGGTTTTCGAGCTTCGCCGTCGCGCTGAGGTATTCGCGGATCGCGGGCAGCAGCGCCTCCCCGTCCTCTGTCAGCGAAATACCGCTGTGGTCGCGCCGGATGAGCTTCATGCCGATCTCGCGCTCCAGACCGTTGATGAGGTGCGTCAGCCCCGACTGTGTGTAGCCCACGACCTCAGACGCTTTGGAAAAGCTGCCTAGGTTGACGGCGGTCATCAAAATTTCAAATTTTTTGCTGTCCATATCCCCACTCCTATAAAAGGTATTTTGATTTGTAATATACCTATTATAACCGAGCGTTTCTCTTTTTCAAGTGCAGGGTGTAATATTTTCAACACAAAGGAGTTGATTATCCCATGACTACTAAAAAATTGACCTTCCGGCAGAAGATTCTCGTCGCCGGAACGCTGTTTGGAATGTTCTTCGGCGCGGGCAACCTGATCTTCCCCGTACATCTCGGCCAGATGGCCGGCCGCAACGCGATCGTCGCCATGATCGGCTTTATCATCACGGCGGTCGGCATCCCCATCTTCGGCGTCGCCGCCATCGGCATCACGCATTCCGACGGCCTGCAGACGCTCTCGAGCAAGGTCGGCAAGGGCTACGGCATTTTCTTTACCTGCCTTCTGTACCTGACCATCGGCCCGCTCTTCGCCATCCCGAGATGCGCAACAGTTTCCTTTACCACCGGCATCACTCCCCTGCTGGGCGCGGATTCGCCGGAGTGGCTGTATCTGCTTGTCTTTTCGGCGGCGTTCTTCGCCTTCGTGCTGTTCTTCTCGCTGCGCCCCGGTAAGATCACCCTCTGGATCGGCAAGATCATCAATCCGCTCTTCCTGTTCTTCTTCGCAGTGCTGATCATCGCGGCGCTGCTCTCCCCCGGCGCAGCGATCTCCTCGGTCGAGCCGACGGAGGCCTATCAGAACGGTTCCTTCTTTCCCGCGCTCATTGAGGGCTACGGCACGATGGACGCCATCGCCGGTCTCGCCTTCGGCATCGTGGTCATCGACGTCATTCGCCGCATGGGTGTCAACAACGACGACATCATCGCCGAGGACGTGCTCTCCTCCGGTCTTCTTGCCGGTGCGCTGATGGCGCTGATCTACGTGCTGTCCATTCTGGTCGGCGCGCAGTCGAGAGGCATTTTCGAGCTGTCCGAAAATGGCGGCATCGCCCTCACGCAGATCGCGGGTCATTACCTTGGCGGCGTGGGCCAGTTTATCCTCGCCTTCACCATCACCTTTGCCTGCCTCAAGACCTCCATCGGCCTTGTCACGGCCTGCTCGGAGACGTTTGTCAAGATGACGAACGGCAAAATTTCCTACCGCACCTGGGCGATCCTCTTCACGGTGTTTTCGTTTGCCGTTTCCAACATTGGACTGAACGCCATCATCGAGTATTCCGTCCCGATGCTCATGCTCATCTATCCCCCGGCCATTGCGCTTATCCTGCTGGCCTTTATCGGCAAGTTCTTCGCTCATGACCGTGCCGTGTATGTCCCAACGATGATTGGTACATGGGCAGCCGCTATTTTCGACTGCATGAAGACGCTGCCCGCGTCGGTGCAGACTTCGCTCCGCCTCGATGTGCCTATCGCCTTTGCGGAAAAATATCTGCCGCTGTTCGACAAGAATCTCGGTTGGTTGCTGCCCGCGCTCGTCGGCTTTGTGATCGGCATGGTCATCCACGCGAGCCGGAAGGGCACGCTCGTCCCTCAGGCCTGACGAACCAAATTCAAGTAAAAACGCACCGCATGGCAGAGTTATTTCTGCCGTGCGGTGTCATTTTTTCAGCGGCTCCGAAAACGGAGAGTCAGCATGCTGCCGAGGTTCACCAGTAAAATCGTCGCGGCCCATGAAAGAGGGAACGCATGGCACAGCATCGGGAGCGTTGGATGCGCACAGCATGGGAGATAGATTATGTGCAGTCCTCCATCAAAGATGCTCGCCGATCTGGAGCAAAAATGGGGCATGACGCTGCTGGAGCGCAGTAAAAGCGGCGTCTGCCTGACCTCCGCTGGGGAGCCGGTCAGGCCGTTTTTGCTGCTGGAGCACAGCGGAAAAGCCGAGGTCTCCGACTTGCTGGAGCGCGCTCATGTGCAGTCGGACATCCACTTCACCGCCTGGGAGGATTTTGCCATCACGGCGATGGTGGAAAGGGGTCTCGGCGTCAGCATCCTGCCATGCCTGATCTTGCAGTGCATCCCGTACAAAATCGAAATCCGCTCCTGCAGCAGCCCTATTACCACCCAATCGGCCTTGCTATGAAGAAGCAGGCCCACCCGACACCCGCCGTGCAGAAGTTCATCGAAAAATAGAGCCGTGGTATCAGGAAGATAACTGCCGCAGCAAAAATGAATTCATCGAAAAGGCGGTGAACTGCTACGCGGATATGCTCGCCGCAGGCGAAAGCACCACGCTGCCCCGTGCGGTGCAATCCGCCATCGACAGTCGGCTGAAGCTCTTCGAGGATCGCATCGCGTCACTGCTCTACAAGCAGGCGGTGGAGATGGACATGGCAATGTCCATCCTGCTGCAACGCGTCAACGTGGACGAGGAAGTGCTGCGGCAGGAACGGGCCAAGAGCATCGCCGCCGTCAAGCGCACCAACGGTCAGCGGCGGCTGGAACAAATTACGGCGGACATACCTATGCAGGAATGTTCATGGATCGAATTGACCATGGCGAGCAGCGTCCGCCGTCGGTCATACTGGCCTCCACCCGACTACTCTACCACATGGGCAATATCTTTCGGGACAATGCACCAATCCCCGCTGCCAACGGCATCCAAATCGACCGCAAGCGGCTGGCGCAGCTGCGGCAAAAGCGCGTCGCCCTCGGTCACAAGCCGGACGATCACGAGTTGGAGCAGCAACAAGGATTTTCAATGAAATTTCATTGATTCCACAGGTTGAAAGACCGCACAAAGTGTGTCTATCTTGAACTGTTGAAATTAATAAGGATTTTTCCCAAAGATGCTGGCAATAAAGGCTCATCCGTTCAGGAAGGACATGGCAACCAAAAGAATCGTCAAAAAGGCAAAGCTGATTCCAGAAAAAAGAAAAAGGAACTGTTTTCCACCATTAGGAACATGGTGAGTATATTCCCGAAAGGTAATGAGGCTTGCCAGAGAAGCCACCAGCGTCCCCGCACCGCCCACATTGACGCCGACCAGAAGAGCGCGGGCATCCTGCGTGAAGCGACTGAGCAGAATGGCAGCAGGAACATTGCTGATGATCTGGCAGGTGAGCGCGGAGATCAGCATCGTTCCGTGGGACAAAAGGCGGGCAAACAGCACCCGTACAGGTTCCATCCGGGCAAGATTGCCGGAAAAGGTGAAAAAAGCGGCGAAGGTAGCCAGCAGTCCCCAGTCTACGGTTTTTAATGCGTGCCGGTCCAGAAACCAGAGCGCCAGAACAATGACCGTCAAACCAAGGACATAGGGTACCAGCCGCAGCACCATGGCAACGGCTAAACAGAATAGCCCACCATAGATAACGGCTCGGCATGAGTCTACCGTGACCTGTGCTTCCGGCACGGAAAGCTGTTCTTTTGGAAACACTAAGCAGCACAGGAGAACGAGAACAGTAGACAGGATGAATGGCGGCAGCATTGCGGAAAAAAACATCTTTGTGGAAAGGTCGTAATAGCTGAAAAGATAGAGATTCTGCGGATTGCCGAAAGGTGTGATCATCCCACAGAGGTTAGCGGCACAGTTTTGCAGAATGAACAGGAGCGCTGCGTGTTTTTCCTGACCGGTAGACGAAAGAACAAACCAGCCCAGTGGCAGAAAAGTCAACAAGGCGGTATCATTGGTCAGGAGCATAGAGCCGAACATGGTGATAACCACCAGCGCCGTACACACGCCCCGGACAGTGGAAAAGGTGTGTACCATCCGCTGGGAAAGAGCGGAAAAGATATGCAGATCCCGCAAAGCACCCACCACTGCCAGCACACAAAACAGGCAAGCAAGCGTCTTGAGGTCATAATAACCTAAGTAGTCCCTATCAGGCGGAACAAAAAATGCCGTTACAACTGCGGCCAGTAATGAAATGACCAGCATGGCATTGGCGCGGCACCAAGATTTAATCTTACTCATAAAAAGCCCCTTTGCGTGAAAAATGTAGAATTCTGTATGGACACTTCTGCGAAGAAGATAACACATTTTCAAATGATTTACAATGGTACTCCGTTGACCTAACAAACGCTAAAGGCAGTTCAAAACTCGTGTACATTTTGCGCTGCTGGAATCAATAAAAGCATTTTTAAAAATATTTCGATTTCTTTGGAAGAATCAGTAGCTTTCCGGCGCAAGGTGTGATATGTGTTGTGGCTACCAAAGAAAGGAGCGATGCTCATGGCAAAGAAACGCGCCAACGGCGAGGGCAACATCCGCAAACGGTCAGATGGACGCTGGGAGGGTCGCTACACCGCAGGCTATCATCCCGAAACCGGAAAGCGTATCATCAAAAATGTACTTGGTAAGACGCAGGCGGAATGCAAGGCGAAGCTCAGTGCCGCAATGGAGGCTACCAGAGGAATCGATGTCAGCCGTGCGGATGAGTACACGGTTGCAACATGGCTGCGGACGTGGTTTGAATTGTATGCCAAACCGCACATTCGCCCATCCACCATGAACTACTACCGGAACATCGAACAACATATCATCTCTGCTATCGGGGATATCCCGCTGAATAAGCTCTCCACCCGTGACCTGCAAAAGCTCTACAACGATTTACAAAACAATGGCAGATTGCGAAAGGTACAGAAAAAGGAGAAACCCGGACTGAGCAATTCCACTGTGCGCGGCATCCACATGATGCTGCACAATGCCCTTGACCGGGCGGTGAAAGAAAAACTCATTCTCAGCAATCCCACGGAGAATTGCATCATCCCCAAAATTGAAAAACAAGAGATGAAAATCCTTCACCCAGACCACATCAGCGCGTATCTGAACGCCGCCGAGCGGCGTAATGCCCTGCCGATGTTCTATCTGGAACTGGTCAGCGGACTGAGAAAGGGCGAGCTAGTCGCGCTCCAATGGAATGACCTCGACGAAGCCAACTGCACCATCTCCGTCAGCAAGCAGGCCAGCTGGGACACAGAGCACCAGCTCATTCTAAGCCGCCCCAAAACCGGCAACTCCATCCGCGAGGTGTCCAGTCCGCAGGATGCCGTGGAGCTGCTGAAGCAGGAACACGCCAAACACCCCGACAATCCGTGGATGTTCCCATCCGGCAGAACAGGAGAAATGTATCACCCCGACTCGGTGGTAACACTCCACAAGCGGATCCTCAAGGACGCGGGGCTGGAGCATATCAGGTTCCACGACCTGCGTCACCCGTATGTCAAGCACACGACAAAAAAATATAATTCTGAAAAGCAGAAAACCCAAACTACCAATCTTAGTGCTGATAGTCTGGGTTTTCTGTTTTTGCTTTTTATTCTACGACTTTGCCCGTAGTATAGGTGGGATTATCTCCATCATTTCCTTCAAAGACTACTTCTGTTGTAGCACCGCATTCTTCACAATGGAGATATAGTTTTTTCACCATTCCATCTTCATCTGAATCATCACCATCAATGCTTAATTTCTTACTTTGGCAAACTGAGCAATGGTATTGAGAAAGTGGATCGAAAACTTTCTGAAAGATGTTTTCATAAACGCCAACAAGAGAAATACAAAGCGTAACACAGGTTGAGGCTTCGTAGTATGTAGCACTACGCGAATGTGTAATCTTATTGGCGTAATCCCAGGTGGATTCTGTTAGTTTCTTAATAATACTTCTGTAATCTGCGTTTTCCGATCCTTTCAAATAGAACTGAATAAATAGTTCACATTTTCTCTTGAAATTCGATGCTTGGGGCTGCTCCCCATCACCAGCCATTGCAGGGTCATAAATGTGGTTGCCGAGTTCAATCAATGTTTCTCTGCACTGAACACCTATCGCTTGAAAATCTTCAATCTCCTTAGGGTGTATCTGAAAAGTCAAAAATAGCGAAGCGTACAAGAAAAAGACACAAATGAGTGGTAAGACAAAGGCAGAAAGAAGTGACAAGC
>NZ_JPJG01000114.1 GCF_000765235.1 Oscillibacter sp. ER4
AAGGAGACAAGTGGTTTGTCGAAGAAAAGGAGGCCAGCCTATGATTTTATCCCACAAGCAGATCGAAGAAATTGCCGCAGCCGTGACCAAGGGCTTCAACGAGTTCTTTTTCGGAAAGGACGCTGACATCGGGCGGACAACCGTTCGGGCAACACCGATTGATCAGTTCGCCAGAGACTATCTCGGATTAAGCGTTTCCTTTGCCCGCCTGTCCACGGACGGAAGCCTCTGCGGGCTGACGGCCTATACCGATACCGAGTACACAGTTGAGGAACAGGGCGTTAGACGGACAATTCCTCTGAAAGCGAATCAGGTGCTTCTTGACGCAAGTTTTATTCAGCCGGGACAGGTTCATGCCTTATGCGGAAAGCGGAGGTTCACGCTTGCCCATGAGTGCGCACATCAAATCCTGTTCGGTATGGAGAGCGACGAGGTTAAGAGAGCGCAGGAAAAGAGATACGCTCCGAGGATTGCTTACTCGCTTCGTGATCTCAAGACCCGTGAGGACTGGAACGAATGGCAAGCCAATGTCCTGGGCGCAGCCATCCTGATGCCTCAGAAGGAAATCGACAATGCCATGAGGCAGTTTGCCTGTGGCCGTGTTCTGAAAAACTATGAGGGGAGGTTTTCTTATATTGACCGCTTATCCCTGACTCTGCTGTGCCAGTCTCTCGGCGTTTCCAAGTCCGCCGCCATCATACGGCTGCGGCAGCTCGGCTATATCGAGGACTGCCCGTATGCAGAGTACGACGATCCATTGGAGGTATGGCCGTGAGCAGCAAAAATATCCGGGTTTCCGAGCCATCGCCGGAAATGCAGACTAAGATACAGAGGGCGCGACGCGCCATATCCTGTCAGAGAATGCGAATGGTGAAATGTCCCTACTGCGGGCATAACGCCATCGCCGTATTTGAGGACACAAGAGGTCATGTCCAAGCAAAGTGTAAGGCTTGCGGGCGTGAAACTGTCTTTGATGTCCTCAGCATGAGAAGGTTACGACTCCGTCTGAACGGTCGGAGATAATAACAAACAATAAAATATTTTGATAGCTGTGCTGTGGAGCCGCTGATTGGTGAGTCTTCCTAATGCCGCATGAACAGAGTTTTCGGACTCTGTTTTATCGGTATGGGATTATAGCTCACCGTCATGCGGCTCCTTTTTTGTCTCGTCCATCCGCTGCTTCGCACCGGCGGAAAGGACAAGACAATGAAAATTCCCAAGACCCCAATCGAGTTCGATTATGACCTCTGGACTACGGAGGACGGCAAGTGCATGGTGCGCGTGAAGGCCACCGGTGAAGTGACAGAGGTTGACCGCGAGATCATGAAAGCGCTCCGTGCCGAGGAAAAGAAGCTCAGACGCTCCTACGGCTCGGACGGAAATTCCGAGGATGAAGACAGCGAAGAAAAGCCTTCCGGTGCAGACCTGTCTCTCGATGCTCTGCCGGATGATGATGTGAAGACTTCCGCGTGGCTGGCTGATCCCCATGACTTTACCAACGACATCACGGCGCAAATGCTTGAGGCGGAGTTGATAGCTTCGCTGACGGATGTTCAGCTTGATCTGTACCGGAAGTGCATCGTGGGAGGTAAGCCCCTGCGCAAATATGCGCGGGAGGAAGGCATCAACTTCAAGTGCGCATGGAAGCGCAGAGAACTGATTCAGAAAAAAGCAAAAAAAATTTTTGGATGAGGGCCATCAAACGCCAAAAAAATGTCCGTTGTAAAGTGAAGGGGTTAATCAGACGCCTTCACGGTTCCTTGACAACTGAATAGTCAGTGCTGCGGATCTTTCCTCTTCTCTCGAAGCAACCTGTCTTCTGCCGCCATGACCTCCCATACGGGAGCGAGCGATCAACAGAGAGACTGAACAGCCGTGTGGTGCGGCTGATTGCGATGATGGAGAAGTTGGGTACAATGATACTCCCGTCCCAAGTTTTTGAGGCGGCTCGGAGCGTTCCTCGGAGGGGTGAGATTCCCGTGATACCGGTTGACCGCCGGTAGTCCGCAGCATTCCCGGAGCCGTAAGGCTTTTCTGGCAGGGGTGCGAGCTGCAAATATGCCGGAACATGAAACAAACCCTTTTGGGGTGGCGCTGCAAGCGCCATCCCTTGAAACTCTCAATATAGTTTCAGGATGAAAACTATGTGGCAGAGGATCGCAGAAGGTCCTCTGCCATATCCTTTTGTCCTGAACAAACATCAGGCCAAGGAGGTGTTTAGCTTATGATGGGCATTGAGGCAATGAAAACGGTTGACCCGAAGAATGTTGACCGAAGCGTGCTCGTTCAGCGCAGCAGCGTCCGGCTCAACCCGGATGCACCGAGGGAGGATCGGCTGCGTGATTTCATCCGGCAGATTAAAAATCCTTACTGCTATCTGGATGGGAAAACGGTGGTGAAGATCACCTTCTCCAACACAGACACGACTATGGAGGACTGTCTGGAACATTATCTGAGAGGTCTTTGATTATGAACAAATTGAATCTTTTCACCCGGTTCTATGGACAAGCGAATGGGTTTTGTGGTATAATCTGATCAGGTCAAAAAAGAAGAAACGGACTGAGCCGCCCGCCGAGATGCTGGGGGCTTTATCCTGTTTCTGTCATAACGGAAGCACAGCCTTCGTCTTTCTGATTTGATGTATCACACCAAACAGAAACACGGAGGTTATTTTTATGCCAAAAAAGGTTTACCGAACGGCGATCTACTGCCGGTTGTCCCGTGAGGATGGAGACAAGGTTGAAAGCAACTCCATCGCAAGTCAGCGGGCTATCTGCGAAGACTTCATCGCCAAGCACGACGATCTGGAAATTGTCTGCGAGCCGTTTATTGATGACGGTTACAGCGGCGTTTCCTTTAATCGTCCGAGTTTCAAAAAGCTCGAAGAGGCAATCCGCAAGGGAGCGATTGACTGCATTGTGGTCAAGGATCTCAGCCGGTTTTCAAGAAACTACATCGACGGCGGGCGCTATCTTGAGAAGATCTTTCCGCAGCTCGGCATCCGGTTTATTGCCATCAACGATGCTTACGACAGTCTGACCGGCGATCCTCAGTCTGACTCCTTCGTCATTCCTTTCAAGAACCTGATTAACGATTCCTACTGCAAGGACATCTCCATGAAAATCCGTTCCAGCTTGGAGGTCAAGCAAAAAAGCGGCGAGTTTGTAGGTGCTTTTGCTCCCTACGGCTACAAGAAGTCCCCGGAGAATAAGAACCAGCTCATTGTTGATGAAGCGGTCAGTGAGTATGTGCAGATGATATTTGCCATGTATAAGGACGGCATCTCCATCGGGCGCATCGCTGCCAGACTGAATCAGATGGGTGTTCTCTCTCCGATGGAATATAAGCACTCAGCCGGTGTGAAGTACGATACCGTCTTCAAAACCGGAAACACAGCTCAGTGGACCTACAACGCAGTACAGCGGATTTTGACCAACGAGGTTTACATCGGCGTTCTGGCTCAGGGCAAGCGCGGCACTCCCAACTACAAAGTCCGTGTTGTTCAGAAAAAGGATGAAGAGGAATGGATCAAGGTTGAGAACACTCATGAAGCTCTCGTCTCTTACGAAGACTTCATGGCAGTCAAGGCAATGATGAAGCGCGATATGCGCTGTTCCTCCGATCAGGAGGAAGTTCATCTGTTTTCCGGCTTCCTGTTCTGCGGAGACTGCAAGCAGTCCATGATCCGCAAAACCGTTCCATCGAAGACAAAGAAGTACATCTACTATGTCTGTTCGACAAACAAGCACAGCCGGACCTGCAGCCCTCACAGCATCAGCGAAAAGGAGCTGGAAGAAAAGGTATTCCGCGCTGTCCACGATCAGATTGAGCTTGTTATCAATCTCGAAAATGCCCTTGCCATGATTGATCGGCTTCCTGCGCAGAACCGCAAGGCTTTCAACTATGAAGCTCAGATCACTAAGCTGGAAGAGGAAATTGAGCGGTATCAGAAGCTCAAGCTCCGGCTCTATGAGGATCTTTCGGATGGGGTTATCGACAAGACGGAATACTTCGAGTTCCGGAACAGCTACACAAAAATCATTGAAGAAAAGCAGGAAGCAATCCTGCGGGTCAAAAAGGAAATGAAGCAGACTGTGGCAACCGGTACATCCGAAAGGAACTGGGTGATGCTCTTCAAGCAGTATGAAAACATTGACGAGCTGAACCGCCGCGTTCTCATGGCGCTGGTGGACCGCATTCTGATCTATGAAAATCACACAATCGAAATCGTCTTCAAATACAGAGACGAATATCAGCAGACACTCGAATATGTCCTCGGCTACTCCGGGGAACTTGACATTGCCGTGTAAAGGAGGGATGAGCAAATGGCACGAAAAAGCAGAAAAATCACAGCAGCGGCGGAACCTGTTATTGAGGTACAGCCGACCGAGACATTCCCTACGGCCATCTATGCCCGTCTTTCCGTTGAGAACAGCGGCAAGTCCGAAAAGGTGGATGTCATCGCCAATCAGATTGAGATTTGCAAGTCTTATATTGCGGACCGTCCGTATCTTGATCTGATTGATACCTATATCGACAACGGCCATACGGGAACGGTTTTCGACAGACCGGAGTTCAACCGCCTGATCAACGACATCAAAACCGGCAGAATCAAATGCCTGGTTGTCCGCGATCTCAGTCGGTTTGGGCGTGATTACATTGAAACCGGCACCTATCTGGAACGCATCTTCCCGCAGATCGGCTTACGGTTCATTGCCATCAAGGAAAACTACGACAGCTTTGATACGGATGGTTCCAGCGAGAGCCTGATG
The DNA here is from genome assembly GCF_000765235.1 of Oscillibacter sp. ER4. GTDB lineage: Bacteria > Bacillota > Clostridia > Oscillospirales > Oscillospiraceae > Hominicoprocola > Hominicoprocola fusiformis. The sequence goes on from NZ_JPJG01000114.1 coordinate 4,773, forward strand.
ATTCCGCTGCAAAACATGATCAATGCTCTGTACTCGAAGGACATCTCACGAAAAGTCTCCACAGCGCTGAAAGCTCAGATGGAGGACGGAACCTTTGTCAAAAGAAATCTGCCCTATGGTTACAAGTGGGATGAGGAACACAGCAATATGGTTATCGACGAAGAGGCTGCCCAGTATGTGCGGCTGATATTCCGGTGGAAGCTCGAAGGAAAATCCAATGTCTACATACTGGACACGCTTGAGAGCATGGGCGCTCCCACACCGGAGTATCAGAAACGGGTGAACGGCACCCGAAAGGGAGACGGCTATTCCCGGAACGGCTGGAACCGTTCGACGCTTCCTGAAATCCTTACAAATCCGCACTATGTCGGAGATACCGTTCTTGGTCGTTCTCTGAGGGCGCTGTATAAAGGTGTTCGTCCCCATAAAATCAAGGACAAGGATCAGTGGATTGTATTCCCGAACACACACGAGGCGATCATCTCCCGCGAGGACTTTGAGAAGGTACAGGACATATTGGAAGCCGCCTCTGCGGAAAGACAGGCAAAAATGGAGAAATCCGAAGAGATACGCTCTACGCTCATCAACCTCTTTGAGGGCAAAATCGTCTGTGCGGACTGCGGCAGGAAGATGTACTTCCACAAAAAGCGGATCGACAAGGACAAGCGCGGGCGCTGGTATGCGTTCTATGAATGCAGCACTGCGGTTTCCAGACGGCATCAGCACTGCACCCCGCACTACACCCGACAGGACACGCTTGAAGCAGATGTCCTCGCAGCGATCCAGCTTCAAGTCAAGGCGGCTCTGGATTATGACAGACTGCTGGACAAGCTCAGAGGCAGCGAGGGTGAGAAAAACATCCGGGAAAAGCTGAACGGTCAGATCACAAGTCTGAATCTCAAGCTCTCCGCTCTCTCCAAGAAGCGTACCCGGCTCTATGAGGATTTTGCCGAGGGCGTTCTGGATGAAGAAGAATACTCCTTTGCAAAGAAGAGCTACGATGAACAGTATGCGGACCTGTCCCGCCGTCTGGACGAGGCGGTTCAGCGCAGAAGCAAGTTTTCCGAGGCAATGTCTGTTGATAACAAGTGGATCACGCTGATGAAATCGGTCAGCACCGCCACCCGGCTTACGCAGGATTTGGTGGATGAATCCATAGAGCTTGTGAAGGTGCATGAGAACGGCGCGATTGAACTGATCATGAAATACGGCGATCTCTACGCTCTTACCTTACAGAGCATCAAGGAAGTACAGGAGGCGATGTGATATGAGCAAAGACTACACCATCGGCATCTACATCCGCCTCTCACTGGCTGATGAAGATACCGGTTACGGAAACAAGACGGAAAGCGACAGCATCAGCAATCAGCGTATGCTCATAAACCGCTATCTGGATAACCACCCTGAGCTGTCCAAGTGTCCGAGGCTTGAGTTCGCGGATGACGGTTATACCGGCACGAATTTTCACCGGCCTCAGTTCACGGCAATGATGGAAAAAGTCAGGCGCGGTGAGATCAATCTGATTTGCGTTAAGGACTTCTCGCGGTTTTCCCGTGACTATATCGAAACCGGTAACTATCTGGAATGCACCTTCCCGTTCATGGGTGTTCGGTTCATTTCCATCAACGACGGCTACGACAGCGACGAGTACAAAGGCACGACGGGAGGACTTGAGGTTGTCATGCGCAGCATCATCTATGCCGCGTACAGCAAGGATCTCTCTGTAAAGACCACTTCGGCCAAGGTTCAGATGATGAAACAGGGCAAGTATGTCGGCGGCTATGCGCCCTATGGCTATATGATGCACCCGACAAAGCGGAATGCCCTTGCAGTTGATCCTGACTCTGCTGCCGTTGTCCGGCGCATCTTCGACGAGGCTCTGGCCGGAAACAATACCTCCGTCATTGCGGATATGCTGAACGACGAAAAGGTTCCGACACCCGGCCAGTATTTCAGAAGCAAGTACCCTGACAACAAGAAGTTTCTCCGCATGAGCGAAAAGATAAGCTGGACAACCTCTATGGTTCACAAAGTGCTGGTCAATCAGCTCTATACCGGAGCAATGGTCAGTCACAAGCGGAAGTCCTGCGGTGTGGGAAACAGGCGGACAGTAGCCAACGATCCGATCATCGTTGAGGGAACTCATGAAGCCATCGTTAGCAAGGAAGAGTTTGAAGAAGCGCAGAAGGTTATCCGGGGTGGTATTAAAAATCCTGACCGCAAGGTCAAGGAATATCCGCTGCGGGGGCTAATCTGCTGCGGCAACTGCAAACGCGCCATGTATCGCGGAAAAACAAGAAACGACGGTATTTTCTTTACCTGTACGCACTCAACGCACGATAAAGATACTGACTGTGCGGTTGGCGAAAAGTACAGCGAAGCATGGCTGGAGTCCATCGTCTTTCATGCGATTGGGGACTATCTGGCACTGGCAGAAAAACAGGCGGTTCAGAACCGGGAGGTCGGGTATCTCAGGAAGTCAGCGATCACGGAATGCGCCGCCAAGATACGATCCTTGCAGACACAGACAGAACAGCTCAAGGGTGTGAAGCTGCGGCTGTACGAGAAGTACACTTCCGGCAGCATTACGAAGCAGGAATACCTCAAGCAGAAATCCGACACCGATGCCAAGTTAGCGGAGAACGCTGAGGCGATCCGGTTTGCCGAAGAACGAATGCGGGAGCTTGACTCTGAGCAGCCTTGTTCCGACGAACGGCTGGATGCCGTGTGCAATGAGTACCGGAACAGTTCGGCTCTGACCTATGAGCTGGCTCACGCATTTATCTCAGCAGTCTATGTCCACAATCAGGACAACATCGAAATCGTCTGGAAGTTCAAGGACTTCCTTTCAGAAACGGAGGCTGAGTAGGTTGATCGTTGCGGTCTACGCCCGCGTAGCTACCAAGGAACAGCTTGACGATAAAGATTATCCTGAGCGTCAGACAGAAATGCCAGAACGGCGGGAGGATCAGAATCCGGCTCAGACAAATCAATCAGGGGCTTGATGAGATGCAGCAAGCCGTTCACGGGTGGTTGTCCACCTATGAACGGCTTGTAAATTCTCAATATTTTTTTAGTTCCTACTTGACACAAGAAGACCTGAGCCGTCTCGGAAGGGACTATCTGAAGGTGGGATACTACACCGAGATAGCATTCCCGGAGGCGGATGTGCGGTTCATTGCCATCAACAACGGCGTGGACAGCGCAAGCCAGACCGAGAGCGATTTCACCCCGTTCCTCAACATCATGAACGAGTTCTACGCCAAGGATACGAGCAAGAAAATCCGTGCCGTATTCAAGGCAAAAGGACAGGCCGGAAAGCCGCTCTGCACGAATCCGCCTTACGGCTATCTGAAGGACCCGGAGGACAATATGCACTGGATCGTGGACGAGGAGGCCGCAAAGGTAGTGCAGACGATTTTCGATTTATGCATGAAGGGTTATGGTCCCTCACAGATCGCACAGGAACTGCATGAGCGGCAGATACCCGTTCCTACGGCACACTTGCAATCCATCGGAGTGAAAACACCCGGAAAAGTGCCGGATGACATCTATGCGTGGTCTCCTCGGTCTGTAGCGGATATTCTCGATAAACAGGAGTATCTGGGCCACACGGTGAATTTCAAGACCCACAAAAAATCCTTCAAAATCAAGAAGAAGATCAATAACGATCCTTCTGAATGGGCTGTGTTCGAGAACACCCACGAGGCCATTATCGAGCAAGGCGTCTTCGATGCCGTAAAACGCATACGTGACGGACGCAGACGGGTAGACCGCCTCGGTGCCATGCCGATGTTCTCCGGAATGCTTTTCTGCGCCGATTGCGGTGCGAAACTTTATCAGGTCCGGGGTAAAGGCTGGCCACACGAAAAAGAGTACTTCGTATGCGCCAGCTACCGGAAGATCAAAGGCGGCTGTAGTTCCCATCAGATCCGGAATGTGGTGATTGAGCAGCTTCTCCTCGATGACCTACAACGGGTCACGAATTATGCCCGGAACCACGAGGCCGAATTCATACAGCTGGTTACCAAGAGTTCCGAAAAGGCTCTCGAAAAGGAGATCAGGGACAGCCGCCGTGAGTATGAAGAGGCCAATGCCCGGATTACCAAGCTGGACACCCTGATTCAGCGGATTTACGAGGATAATGTGGAGGGCAAGATCAGCGATGAGCGGTTTGCAAAAATGTCCGCTACATATGAGGCGGAGCAAGCTCAACTGACCGAACGGGCCGCCGAACTGGAAAAGCTCCTGTCCGATGCACGGCAGAAAGCCATCAACGCAGATTATTTCCTTTCGCTGGTACGCAAGTACACGGATATTCAGGAGCTGGACGCACAGATCATCCGGGAATTTGTGGAGAAGATTCTGGTCTTCAAACCCGAAAAGGTCAATGGCCGGAGGGTGCAGAGAATCCGTATTATCTACAATTGCATCGGGGTGTTAGCGCCGGGAGAAAATCGCCATTTTGAGCCGGGAGAAAACAGCCAATTTCAGCCGGACAGAAATCGCCAATCCGGGCCGGGAGGGT
>NZ_JPJG01000115.1 GCF_000765235.1 Oscillibacter sp. ER4
CGCTGTAACTCAATTTCTCTTCCTGCATGGTTTCCACGACCAGTTTTTTGAATTCCGGCGTATATCGTTTGTTTGGTACTCCTTTTGGCATAACAAATCACCCCACTTGTTAGATAGTATATCATACTGTCTAACAAATGGGGTGCAGTTCAAATCTTCGGACGGCCTTTTCAGTTTCTTTTACCGGTTTGCGCCGTCGAGCGCACTTTCGTGGAGCACTGTGCCGTCCGGCAGCGTAAAGGCGTCCTCCGCCACGTTCCCGCTGTCGACGCTCATGCCCGCCATGCGGTAGACGACATCCTCGCCCTGCAATTTTTCCGCCGCGCAGAGAAGGCCGTCGCTCACGCTGACCCAGTGGCGCTCAATGTAGCCGCCGTCATCGGCGGCAGTTTCCACAAAGATGCAGTCCACGGTGTCGAGCAGGCGGTAATCCGCCGCGGCGATGCGCTTTTTGTCAAGGCGCAGGATGTCCTCATACGTCGGGATGCCCTGCTCCTCGTCGGCGGTGAAGGCTGCGGCGCTCTCGTAATAGAGCTCGCTGCCGCCGTACCAGACCCACGTTCTTTCCCCGTTGGAGATCGTGTGGCTCTGCGCGCCGCTCGCCTGCTCGGTGTCGACGCGCATCCACGCTCCGTCGACGCTGACACTGCTGCGGTCGACGCCGCTGCCGCCGGAATAGTAGCGCTCGATCGTGATGGCGCGCGAGTAGCGCGCGGGACGTTCAAGCGTCGCAATGGCGGACTGCACCGTGTCGGGCCGCACGGCGATGCGGCCCACGGCGCTGTCGTCGAGCGACGCGTCGCTCACATCTCCGCTGCTCGCATACTGCGGCAGCACGACATGCGCGGGGCGGTGCAGCGCGCCGCGCACCACAAACAGGAGCACCAGCAAAACGAGCGCGACGAAAGCAGCGCCAATGGGCGTCACCCTCCGCTTTCTCATTCCGCTCCACTCCCTTCTTTCATTCCGTCAAAATCAGGCGTTAAAATCCGCGGGGCGCTCGCTCCGGCAGCCAAAGTGCCACAAAATCGCATCGGCGATGCGTGCGCAGGCGTGGCCGTCGCCATAGGGGTTGACGGCGTGCGCCATCGCGTCGTACGCCTCCCTGCTGCGAAGAAGCTCGTTGCCCATGCGCAGCACATCGTCGTACTCGACGCCGCAGAGCTTCACCGTGCCGGCGGCGACCGCCTCGGGGCGCTCGGTCTCTTTACGCATGACAAGGACGGGCTTGCCGAGCGCAGGAGCCTCCTCCTGGAGTCCGCCACTGTCGGTCATCACCATGTAGCAGCGCGCCATAAGATTGTGCATCTCGTCCGCGCTCAGCGGGTCAATCAAATGTACGCGCGGCGTACCGGCGAGGAACTTCTGCGCGTTCTCGCGCACGACAGGGCTGAGGTGCACGGGGTAGACGAGCTCGCAGTCCTCATTCTGGAGGGCGATGTCGCGCAGCGCGGTCATGATGTTCTCCATGGGCTGGCCGTAATTCTCGCGGCGGTGGCACGTCACGAGCACGACCTTTCTTGAATAGTCCAGCTCGTTGAGCAGTTCTGTTGTAAAGCGGTAATCCTTGCGCACCGTTGTTTTCAGTGCGTCAATGACCGTATTGCCCGTGATGAAAAGTCCCTCGGTCACGCCCTCTTTGAGTAAGTTCTCGCGGTTATTTTTCGTCGGGCAGAAATAGAGGTCGGCGATGGCCGTGACGAGCTTACGGTTCATCTCCTCGGGGAACGGGGAGTATTTGTCGTAGGTGCGAAGGCCCGCCTCCACATGTCCGACGGGCACCTTGTGGTAAAAGGCCGAGAGCGCACCGGCAAACGTCGTGCTCGTGTCGCCGTGGACTAAGATCATGTCAGGCTTTAATTGCTCAATGGCGTCGTCCATACCGAGCAGACACTTGCTCGTGATGGTCGAGAGCGTCTGCCGCGGGGTCATAATATCAAGGTCGCAGTCGGCCTTGAGGTCGAAGACCTCCATCACGCTATCGAGCATTTCGCGGTGCTGCGCCGTCACGCAGCAAAGGCTCTCGATCTCGTCGCGCGAGGCAAGCTCCTTGACAAGCGGAGCCATCTTGATGGCCTCGGGCCGCGTGCCGAACACGCTCATAATGCGCAGTTTTTCCATTTATGCTTCCTCTTTTTTCTTTTCGTTGGATTCTTCTTCAGGTTCCGCAGGCACGGTTTCCGCCGGTGTGGCGGTCTCTGTGCTCTTCTCCTCTGCCGTCGCCTTTTCCGCCTGCAACGCCTTGTCGATATCGCGGCGGAAGATGACGCGCGAGGCAAGGAACGCCGCCACCGCCAGCGCCATCAGAAAGAGCATCGCCTTGATCGCGCCGCTCGACGTCAGCACCACGGCGGAAAGGCCGAGGATACTGCTGATGACGTACAGCGCCGCGACGGCCTGCTTCTGGTTGAGGCCCATGTCGATGAGGCGGTGGTGGATGTGTCCGCGGTCAGGCGCCATCGGGTTCTGCCCGTGGGCAAGGCGGCGGATGATGGCAAAGAGCGTGTCGAACATCGGCAGGCCCAAGATCAGGAACGGCACCGCGAACGACACGATGGCGTAGTACTTGAAAAGGCCCTGGATCGAGATCGTCGCAAGGATGTAGCCGAGGAACGTCGAGCCCGTGTCGCCCATAAACATCTTGGCCGGATTCTTGTTGTACGGCATGAAACCGAGGCACGCACCCACAAGCGCGGCCATCACGAGCGCCACATCACTTTCAGAGACGAGCAGCGCGATGACGAGCATCGAAATGGCGCTGATGGTCGAAACGCCGCAGGCAAGGCCGTCCAGGCCGTCGATGAGGTTGACGGCGTTCGTGATGCCGACGATCCACAAGACTGTGATGGGGATGGACAACCAGCCGAGGTCCCAATACGGGCTTTCAGCAAAGACGTTCGGGTTGGAGAGCGTCTGGATCACGACGCCGTGAAACACGGCGACGAGCGCCGCGAAGATCTGCACGCAGAACTTAAAATACGCGCGCAGCGGGGACATATCGTCCACTACGCCCAAAACAACGATGATGGACGCGCCCAGCAAAATGCCCTGTAACTGATGGTCGACCTTGACGAACAGCAGCATGCTCACGATAAAGCCGAGGAAGATTGCAAGGCCGCCGAGGCGCGGTACGGGCTTTTTGTGCATGCGGCGGTTGTCCTTCGGCACGTCGATCGCGCCGATCTTATAGGCAAACGACTTGACGAGCGGGCACATCAGAAAGCTGACGGCAAACGCGCACAGCAGCGCGCCGCCGACGCTCAGCAATAACTCTTTCGGAATTCCGTTCATGTTCTCCACCCTTTAATCAGCGCGCGACAAAGCCGACCTTCTTGTAGACCTTGCGCAGCGTTTTTTCTGCCACGTAAGACGCCTTCTGTGCGCCCGCGCGATACACGGACTCGAGATACGCCTTGTCGCCCAAAATGCGCGTGGCCTCCTCGCGGATGGGGCGCAGGGTTTCAACGACGGCTTCGCCCACGGCGGGCTTGAACGCGCCGTAGCCCTTACCGGCGAACTCCTGCTCGATCTCGTCAAAGCTCTTGCCCGTCACAGCGGAGTAGATGGTCATCAGGTTCGCAACGCCGGGCTTGTTCGTGGGATCATAGCGCACGCAGTTTTCCGTGTCGCTGTCGGTCACGGCGCGCTTGAACTTGCGCAGGATATCCTCGGGCTTTTCCATCAGGTAAATGGAGCCGTTGGGGTCCTTATCGGACTTCGACATCTTGGCTCCCGGGTCGCTCAGGCTCATCACGCGCGCACCGACCTTGGGAATGTACGGCTCGGGCATCTTGAAGACGTCGCCATAGATGCCGTTGAAGCGCTGGACGATGTTACGGCAGAGCTCGACATGCTGCTTCTGATCCTCGCCCACAGGGACATAGTCGGGCTGATAGAGCAGGATATCCGCCGCCATCAGCGCAGGATAGGTGAAGAGACCGCCGTTGATGTTCTCGCTGTTCTTGGCGGACTTGTCCTTAAACTGCGTCATGCGCGAGAGCTCGCCGAACATCGTATAGCAGTTCAGGACCCAGCCGAGCTCGGCGTGCTGCGGCACGTGGGACTGGATGAACAGCGTGTTCTTCTCGGGGTCCAAGCCGCAGGCGATGTACTGCGCCAGCTGCTCGAGCGTGCGGCGGCGCAGCGCCGCAGGGTCCTGACGCACGGTGATCGAGTGCATATCGGCCATGAAGTAGTAGTTGTCAAATTCCTCGTCGCGCTCCGCCCAGTTCTTGATCGCGCCGAGGTAGGACCCGAGGGTCAGATCGCCGCTGGGCTGAATGCCGGACAGCATCACTTTCTTGCGCGCCGCGTTTTCCATGTTTTCCATCATTTTTTCTCCGATCTGTTTGTTTTTCTCATTTTATCTCGAATTGCGCCGTTTTGGCGCAGCTATCGACCCAATTTGTTATGTTACCATACCCCTTTTCAAAATACAAGCATATTCCGGTGAAAAAGAGCGTCGTGCGTTCGTTGACTTTTCGGTCAAAATATGGTGTAATAAGCTATCTTTATTTTGATTTCACTTCAGGAGGTCATCTATGTCCATCGACATGAAGTATTTTGAGGAAATGGAAGCGAAGATCCCGCACGGTAAGGTGCGCACGCGCTTCGCTCCCTCCCCCACGGGCTATATGCACGTGGGCAACCTGCGCACCGCGCTCTATACCTATCTGATCGCCCGCCACGCAAACGGCACGTTCATTCTCCGCATCGAGGATACCGACCAGGGGCGTCTCGTCGAGGGCGCAACGGACGTCATCTACCGCACGATGGCGGAATGCGGCCTTTCCCACGATGAAGGCCCCGACGTCGGCGGCCCCGTCGCCCCGTATATCCAGAGCGAGCGCCGCGACACCTACGGCAGGTACGCCGAGCTTTTAGTCGAGCGCGGCCACGCCTACTACTGCTTCTGCGAAAAGGCCGAGAGCGAGGAGGACAGCGGCGAATTTGACCGCGCGGACGATCCCTGCCGCGACCTGCCGCTCGAAGAGGCCAAGGCGCGCGTCGCCGCGGGCGAGCCCTACGTCATTCGCCAGCGTATCCCGAAGGACGGCACCACGACCTTCCACGATGCAAGCTTTGGCGACATCACGGTGGAGAATACGACGCTCGACGATCAGGTGCTCTTGAAGCGCGATGGTCTGCCGACCTACAACTTTGCCAACGTCATCGACGACCACCTCATGGGCATCACCCATGTCGTGCGCGGCAGCGAATATCTCTCCTCCGCCCCGAAGTACAACCTCCTCTACGAGGGCTTCGGCTGGGAGGTGCCGACCTACGTGCACTGCTCCCCCGTCATGCGCGACGCGCAGCATAAGATGAGTAAACGCAACGGCGACCCGAGCTATGAAGACCTCAAGGCGCAGGGCTACCTGACGCCCGCCATCCTCAACTATGTGGCGTTGCTCGGCTGGTCGCCGCGCGGCGAGCAGAGCGAGCAGGAGTTCTTCACGCTCGACGAGCTGGTAGGGGCGTTCGACATCGGCGGCATCTCCAAGTCCCCTGCCATTTTCGACATCGAAAAGCTGACGTATTTCAACGCGAATTATCTGCGCAATCTCCCGCCCGAGGAATTCTGTAAAGTTGCCGAGCCTTACATCCGTCAGGCCGTCAAGAACGAAGCGTACTCCGTCGGTGAGATCGCAGCACTCTTACAGGCCCGCTGCGAAAAGCTCACCGACATTCCCGAAAAGGTCGACTTCTTCGATGCTCTTCCCGAGTACGGCGTTGAGTTCTACACGAACAAGAAGTCCAAGACCAACAGCGAGGTCTCGCTCGACATGCTCAATAAGGTCCTGCCCAAGCTCGAAAGTCTTCCCGCGTGGACGAACGACGCCATCCATGACATGCTCGTCTCATTCGCCGAAGAGCTCGGCGTGAAGAACGCGACGCTCATGTGGCCGCTGCGCATCGCCGTTGCGGGCAAGCTCGTCACGCCCGGCGGCGCTGTCGAAATTTGCCATATCCTCGGCCGTGAGGAGACGATCAAGCGCGTCAAGGCCGGTATCGCCAAGCTGGCATGATCTTCGAACTCTGCCCCACGCTCTCGCGCGATCTCATCAAGCGGGAATTTTTGAACACCGCCGCCGCGTTCGGCGTGCTGGTGCTTCTTGGCTTTGCCGCAGGGATGCTCTTCCCCGATATGGCGCAGCAGATCCTTCAAAACTTCGCCGCACAGATCGAGCAGCTGGGACTTACCGACGATGTTCCCCAGTCGCAGATGATGGCGACGCTGTTTTTCAACAACATCACGGCGTCCCTCCTCTCGATGCTCTACGGGCTCATCCCGTTCCTGCCGCTCAGTGCGCTCGCGCTCGGCACGAATGCGCTGATGCTCGGCGCGTTCGCCGCCATCTATCAGCAGCAGGGCATCGGTCTCGGTGTGTATGTTCTCGGCGTTTTGCCCCACGGCATTTTTGAGCTGTCCGCACTGATCTTATCCTGCGCGCTGGGCCTTCTCATCTGCCGCACGGGGACGGAACGGATCCTCAAAAAGAGCGATACGCCCTTTTTCCGCCGTGTGCTGGACTGCATCCGCGTCTTTTTGACATTCTCTGTGCCGCTGCTGCTGGTGGCCGCGCTCATCGAGACGTACGTCACGCCTGCACTTTTGAACCTTGTGCTGTAAACGGCAAGGTTGACTTTCGTTCCACACAACTATATAATGGACCTGTCAAGATTTTGTAGAATTTTCATCTGCTGTTTCTTCAGGGATTGAGGAAAAGCACCGCTCCTGCGGCGCTTTTCCTTTTTCGTCAAAAAATGAGAGATTCGTCCCGCCGCGGGACAGAGAAAGAGAGGTGCGCATGGCGCAGACAGTTCCGGCAAGGCAGACCGTGCAGAACATGACGGAGGGCAGCCCCGTCTCGCTGATTTTGCGCTTTGCGCTGCCGATCTTCATCAGTCAGGTCTTCCAGCAGCTATACAGCACGGCGGACGCGTTCATTGTGGGCAAATACCTCGGCACGAACGCCTTTGCCGCTGTCAGCTCGTCCGGCACGCTCATCATGCTGCTCACAAGCCTCTTTATCGGCACGGCCATGGGCGCGGGCGTCGCGATCTCAAAGTACTTCGGCGCGGGCGACTATGAAAACGTCTCGCGCGCCGTCCACACGAACCTGGCGTTCGGTATCGTGTCGGGCACACTGCTGACGCTCATCGGCGTATTCCTCACGCCGACGTTTTTGGTCTGGATGAACACCGACGCGCAGGTCATGCCGCAGGCGGTCGAATACTTCCGCTACTACTTCCTCGGCGTGCTGGCAACGGTGCTCTACAACATGTGCACGAGCATTCTTAACGCCCTCGGCGACAGCCGGAGGCCCCTGCACTATCTGATCATTTCGTCGCTCGTCAACATCGCGCTCGACCTGCTGTTCATCGGCGCGTTCCGCTGGGGCGTGTGGTCCGCCGCCGTGGCGACTGTCCTCTCCCAGGGGACGAGCTGCGTGCTCTGCCTCATCCACCTGCTCAAAAAGGGTGAGGTCTACACCGTCACGCCGCGCAACATCCGCTTCCACAGCGCCATGCTCAGCGAGATCATCCGCTACGGTCTCCCCTCCGGCGTGCAGAACTGCGTCATCGGCCTTGCCAACGTCATCGTCCAGTCGCAGATCAACTCCTTCGGTATGCTTGCCATGGCCGCCTACGGCGCGCACTGCAAGATTGAAGGCTTTGCCTTCCTGCCCATCACGAGCTTCACGATGGCCTGCACCACGTTCGTTGGTCAGAACCTCGGCGCCAAGCAGTATGACCGCGCCAAGCGCGGCGCGCGGTTCTGTATCATCATCGCCGTCGTGATGGCCGAGCTCATCGGCCTGTGCTATTACATCTGGGCAAGTCAGCTCATTTCCCTTTTCGACAGCACCCCCGGCGTTGTCGCCCTCGGCATGCAACAGGCGCGCACGGTGGCACTGTTCTACTGCCTGCTGGCGTTTTCGCACTCTATCGCGGCGGTCTGCCGCGGCGCGGGCCGCGCGGTCGTGCCGATGATGATCATGCTCTCCGTCTGGTGCGTCATCCGCATCATCTACATCATGCTCGTCGTCCACTTCATCGGCGAGATCGGCTACATCTACTGGGCGTATCCCCTCACCTGGGCGATCAGCTCCACCATCTATCTCATTTATTACCTGCGCTCTGACTGGGTGCACGGATTTGAAAGGTGACTCTATGTCTTCTCCTGCGTTCCGCTTCCGCCTCGCCACCCTTGACGACGCTCCCGCGCTTCTGAGCATCTATGCGCCGTACGTCGAAAAGACGGCCATCTCGTTTGAATACGACGTACCGTCGCTCGACGAATTCCGCCGCCGCATCGCGGATATCTCGCGCAAATACCCTTATCTCGTCGCGGAGGATGAAAATGGCCAGCTCCTCGGCTACGCCTATACGCACACGTTCATCGCGCGTAAGGCCTACGACCACTGTGCGGAGACGACGATCTATCTCGCCCTCGACGCGCGCAAGCACGGTCTCGGCAAGCGCTTCTACCGCACGATTGAGGAGCTGTCGCTCGCTCAGAACATCTACAATCTCTATGCCTGCATCGGCGAGCCGCAGGGCGCGGACGACGAATATTTAACGGACAACAGCATCCGCTTCCATGAGCACATGGGCTTCCGTCGCATCGGCGTGTTCACGCGCAGCGGCTACAAGTTCGGCCGCTGGTACAACATGTCCTGGGCGGAAAAACTGCTCATGGAGCATCCCGAGCATCCCGAACCGGTCATCCCCTTCCCGCAGCTCGACAAGGCGCTTGTCGCCGACATCCTTCGCCGCGCCGCGGAATAAAGAACCGAAATTTTACAAAAAATCATGCACACCCTATTGACATTGCCGATGGGGTGTGCTATATTTTCGCTCAAGTTAATACCGCAAACCGTTGAAGCGGAGATAACGGCAGTGATGCCTTCACAGAGAGCCTGCGATGCTGAAAATCAGGCAAGATACACATTCAAATGGACCGCCGAGGGTGCAGCGAAATGCGTTTTATGCGCAGAGTATCCTGCAACGTGTTGGCATACGTCAGTTGCCGGGAGATATGATGGTATCTCCGCCAAGCGCACGGGTAACCGTGAATTCAAGGTGGCACCGCAGATCGTTCGTTTCTCTCATATCGTATTCGTCCTTGACAGACTGTACCGTTCTGTCGGGGGCGCTTTTGTTTGCGCAATAAGCTCCTTTGGCAGAACGCCAAAGGAGCTTTTCTTTTTCAGGAGGTCACTCATGCATATCCTACCACCGCTCGAAACCGTCAAAGACATCGCCGCGACGCAGCAGTACGACGTGCTCCCGCTGAGCTGCGAAATTCTTTCCGACTTCATCACCCCCATCGAAGCGATGCGCATCCTCAAGAACGTGTCCACCCACTGTTACATGCTCGAATCCGCGCAGGCGGACGACCGCTGGGACCGCTACACGTTTTTGGGCTTCGACCCAAAGCTCGAGATCACGTGCATTGACGGCAAAATGAAGGCTGGCGGCCTCACCGTCCGCACGGACGATCCGTCCCAATACCTGCGTGAGCTGCTATCAAGCTACAGAAGCCCCCGCTTCGACTACCTCCCCTCCTTCACCGGCGGGCTCGTGGGGTATTTTTCTTACGATTATCTCAAATACAGCGAGCCGAGCGTCCGCTGCGGCGAGCAGGACGAGGACAGCTTCAAGGATGTCGATTTGATGCTCTTTGACAAGGTCATCGCCTTCGATCATGTGCGGCAGAAGATCGTGCTCATCGTCAACATGGCGCTCAGCGACGTCGAGGTCGGCTACAACAAGGCAAAGCTCGAGCTTGAGCAGCTCGTCTCGCTCCTCAAAACCGGCGAAAAGAAGCAGGAAGCACCGGGGCGGCTCCTCGGCGAAGTCACGCCGCTTTTCTCCAAGGAGCAGTTCTGCGCGATGGTCGAAACCGCCAAGCACCACATCCGCGAGGGCGATATCTTTCAGATCGTACTCTCGAACCGCCTGAGTGCGCCGTTTGAAGGGAGCCTGCTTGACACCTACCGCGTGCTGCGCACCATCAATCCCTCGCCGTACATGTTCTACTTTTCCTGCACCGACGTTGAGGTCGCGGGCGCGTCGCCCGAAACGCTCGTCAAGCTCAAAGACGGCGTGCTGCACACCTTTCCCCTCGCGGGGACCCGTCCGCGCGGCAAAATGGACGAGGAGGACAAGTCGCTTGAAGAGAGCCTGCTGCACGACGAAAAGGAGCTTGCCGAGCACAACATGCTCGTCGACCTCGGGCGCAACGACCTCGGCAAGGTCAGCAAATTCAGCACGGTGCAGGTCGAAAAGCTGCACTCCATCGAGCGCTACTCCCACGTGATGCACATCGGCTCCACCGTGCGCGGCGAGATTCGCGATGACCGCGACGCGCTTGACGCCATTGAGGCCGTGCTCCCCGCCGGAACGCTCTCCGGCGCGCCGAAGATCCGCGCCTGCCAGCTCATCGGTGAGCTTGAGAACAACAAGCGCGGCATTTACGGCGGGGCCATCGGCTACATCGACTTCACCGGCAACATGGACACCTGCATCGCCATCCGCATCGCCTACAAGAAAAACGGGCGCGTGTTCGTCCGCAGCGGCGCGGGCATCGTGGCAGATTCCGTCCCCGAAACAGAGTATCAGGAATGCATCAACAAGGCGAAGGCCGTGGTCAGCGCCTTGACGCTTGCGCAGGAGGAAGACCTGTGATCCTTTTGATCGACAATTACGATAGCTTTTCCTATAACCTCTATCAGCTCGTCGGCGCGATCGATCCAGACATCCGCGTCATCCGTAACGATGAGTTGCGCATCGAAGAGATCGACGCGCTGCACCCCGCGCGCATCATCCTCTCCCCCGGCCCCGGGCGGCCCGAAGACGCAGGCATTCTCATCGACGTTGTGAAGACGCTCTCGCCCCGCATCCCGACGCTCGGCGTATGCCTCGGGCATCAGGCCATCTGCGCCGCCTTCGGTGCGACCGTGACCTATGCTAAAGAGCTAATGCACGGTAAGCAGTCGCTCGTCCACTTCGACACGAGCTCGCGGCTCTTCCAAAACTGCCCCAAGACCGCGCCCGTCGCGCGCTACCATTCCCTCACGGCCGACGCCGCCACCATGCCGGACTGCCTGAAAGTCACCGCCGTCACAGACGACGGCGAGATCATGGCCGTGCAGCACAAGGACTATCTCATCTGCGGGGTGCAGTTTCATCCCGAATCCATTATGACGCCGAACGGCAAAACCATGCTGGAAGACTTTTTGAAGGAGAATTGAAACCATGATCAAAGAAGCCATCGTGAAGATCGTCAACAAGGGCGATCTCAGTCATGACGAAGCCTACGCCGTGATGAACGAGATCATGAGCGGCGAGACCACCCCCACCCAGAACGCAGCGTTCCTCGCGGCCCTCTCGACCAAGAGCGCCCGCGCCGAGACGACCGATGAGATCGCAGGCTGTGCCGCCGCCATGCGCGACCACGCCACAAAGGTAGACACCGGCATGGACATCTTCGAGATCGTCGGCACCGGCGGCGACAACGCCCACAGCTTCAATATTTCCACCACCTCCGCCCTCGTTGCGGCGGCGGGCGGCATGAAGGTCGCCAAGCACGGCAGACTGCCTCGAAGCGCTCGGCGTCAACATCCAGCAGAGCCCCGAGCAGTGCGTGGAGCTCTTAAAAGAGGTCGGCATGTGCTTCTTCTTCGCACAGAAGTACCACAGCTCGATGAAATACGTCGGTGCCATCCGCAAGGAGCTGGGCTTCCGCACGGTGTTTAACATCTTGGGGCCGCTGACAAACCCCGGCTCGCCGAAGATGCAGCTGCTCGGCGTGTACGACGAATACCTTGTCGAGCCGCTCGCGCGCGTGCTCGTGAGCCTTGGCGTCAAGCGCGGCATGGTCGTCTACGGACAGGACAAGCTCGACGAAATTTCTCTCAGCGCGCCGACGAGCGTGTGCGAAATCCGCGACGGCTGGTACAAGAGCTATGTCATCACACCCGAGGACTTCGGCTTTGACCGCTGCACGAAAGACGACCTCAAGGGCGGCGCGCCGGAGGAAAACGCCGCCATCACCCGCGCGATCCTGTCGGGCGAAAAGGGCCACAAGCGCAACGCGGTGCTGATGAACGCGGGCGCGGCGCTCTACATCGGCGGCAAGGCGGAGAGCATGAAGGACGGCATCGCCCTCGCCGCCGAGCTCATTGACTCCGGCAAGGCGCTTGAAACGCTCGAGCGATTCATCGCCGTCAGCAACCGCGCGGAGGCGAACGCATGAGCATCCTCGACGAGCTGGCCGCCCACGCCCGTGAGCGCGTGCTGGCAGACAGCGAGAACATGAGCCTTGATATCTTACAGGCGATGTGCCGCGAAAAGGGCCGCGCGAACGGTGCGCGCTTTTACGACGCGCTCAAAAAGGGCGATCTGTCCTTCATCTGCGAGGTGAAAAAGGCCTCGCTCTCCAAGGGCGTCATCGCGCGGGACTTTCCCTATCTCGACATCGCGCGCGATTACGAGGCCGCCGGTGCGGACTGCATCTCGTGCCTGACAGAACCCAAGTGGTTTTTGGGCTCGGACGACATCTTCCGCGAAATTCGCGCCGCCGTTTCAACGCCGATGCTGCGCAAGGACTTCACCGTCAGCGACTACCAGCTCTATCAGTCCCGCCTGATGGGCGCGGACTGCGTGCTGCTGATCTGCGCGCTGCTGGACACGAAGACGCTCGCGCAATATCTCGCCGTCTGCGACGAACTCGGACTCTCCGCGCTCGTGGAGACGCACGACGCGGACGAGATCCGCTCCGCCGTCGCGGCGGGCGCGAAGATCATCGGCGTCAACAACCGCAATCTGAAAGATTTTTCCGTCGACTTTTCCAACGCCGCGCGGCTGCGCGACCTCATCCCGCCGGAAGCGGTCTACGTGGCCGAGTCCGGCGTGCAGAGCGCGCAGGACGTCGCCGCACTCCGCTCGATCGGTGCCGACGCGGTACTGATCGGCGAAACACTGATGCGGGCCCCCGACAAGGCCAGGCGGCTCGCAGAATTGAGAGGTAACTTATGACCAAGGTAAAACTCAGCGGCCTGTCGCGCGAAAGCGACATTGCCGCCGTCAACAAGCTTAAGCCCGACCTCGTCGGCTTCGTCTTTGCCAAAAAGAGCAAGCGTTATGTGTCCCCCGAGCAGGCGGAACACCTCAAATCGCTGCTCGCCCCCGGCATTCTGGCCGCTGGCGTGTTCGTCAACGAACCGGTCGAGGCCGTGGCAGAGCTCTTAGACCGCGGCGTCATCGACGTCGCGCAGCTCCACGGCAGCGAGGACGACGACTACATCGCGCGCCTGCGCGCGCTGACGGGCAAGCCCATCTTCCGCGCGTTCAAGGTGAAAAGCGAAGCCGACCTCCCCGCCATCGAAAACTGCGCCGCCGACCTCGTGCTGCTCGACTCCGGCGCGGGCACGGGCAAGACATTCGACTGGAGCCTCGTCCGGAGCGTGCAGCGGCCCTATTTCCTCGCCGGCGGGCTCGACCCCGACAACGTCGCGGACGCCATCGCCGCGCTGCACCCCTACGGCGTGGACGTGAGCTCCGGCATCGAGACGGACGGCGTCAAGGACGAAAGCAAAATGGCGGCGTTCGTTGCCGCCGCGCACAAGGAGGGCTGAGAAATGTCGAATCCGAACGGGCGCTTTGGCGTGCACGGCGGACAGTACGTCCCCGAAACGCTGATAAACGCCATCATCGAGCTTGAGGAGGCCTACAACTACTACAAGGCCAACCCTGACTTTCAGAACGAGCTGACGCAGCTTTTGAACGACTACGCGGGCCGTCCCTCGCGTCTTTACTACGCGGAGAAGATGACAAAGAACCTCGGCGGCGCGAAGATCTACTTAAAGCACGAGGACCTGAACCACACCGGCGCGCACAAGATCAACAATGTGCTCGGTCAGGCGCTGCTCGCCAAAAAGATGGGCAAAACGCGCCTGATCGCCGAAACCGGTGCGGGCCAGCACGGCGTGGCGACCGCCACCGCCGCGGCGCTGATGGGCATGGAATGCGTCGTCTTCATGGGCAAGGAGGACACCATCCGCCAAGCGCTGAACGTCTACCGTATGCGCCTTCTCGGCGCGACGGTCGTGCCCGTCACCTCCGGCACCGCCACGCTCAAGGACGCCGTGTCCGAAGCCATGCGTGAGTGGACAACGCGCATCAGCGACACGCACTACTGCCTCGGTTCTGTGATGGGGCCGCACCCCTTCCCCACCATCGTGCGCGACTTCCAGTCCGTCATCTCAAGCGAGATCAAGCAGCAGCTCATGGAAAAAGAGGGCCGACTGCCTGACGCTGTGGTCGCGTGCGTCGGCGGCGGCTCGAACGCCATCGGCAGCTTTTACCATTTCATCGACGATCCTGCTGTGCGCCTCATCGGTGTTGAGGCCGCGGGCCGCGGCATCGACACGCTTGAGACCGCCGCGACCATCTCGACCGGCAGGCTCGGCATCTTCCACGGCATGAAGTCCTACTTCTGTCAGGACGAGTACGGTCAGATCGCGCCGGTGTATTCCATCTCCGCCGGTCTCGACTACCCCGGCGTCGGCCCTGAGCATGCGTACCTGCACGACATCGGCCGCGCAGAGTATGTTGCCATCACCGATGAGGAGGCCGTGCAGGCGTTCGAATACCTCGCCCGCACGGAGGGCATCATTCCCGCCATCGAATCGGCCCACGCCGTCGCCTACGCGCGAAAGCTCGCACCCACGATGGGGAGCGATCAGCTTCTTGTCGTCACGATCTCCGGCCGCGGCAACAAGGACTGCACCGCCATCGCCCGCTACAGAGGGGAGGATCTTCATGAGTGATCTTGCAAGAGCATTTGACCACGGCAAGGCGTTCATCGCCTTTCTGACCTGCGGCGACCCTGATCTTGAAACGACCGCGGCTGCCGTCCGCGCCGCCGTGCAAAACGGCGCTGACCTCATCGAGCTCGGTATCCCCTTCTCTGACCCCACGGCGGAGGGGCCCGTGATTCAGGCGGCAAACCTGCGCGCTCTGCAAAGCGGCACAACGACCGACAAGATCTTTGACCTTGTGCGCGAACTGCGGCGCGACGTGACGATCCCCATGGTCTTTATGACCTACGCGAACGTCGTCTTTTCCTACGGCACGGAGCGCTTTTTGTCGAACTGCCGTGACGCCGGCATCGACGGACTCATCCTGCCGGACGTGCCGTATGAGGAAAAGGAAGAATTTCTCCCCGCGTGCCACAAGTACGGCGTCGACTTCGTCTCCCTCATCGCACCGACGTCGGAAAGCCGCATCGCGATGATCGCGCGCGAGGCCGAAGGCTTCCTCTACATTGTCTCGTCGCTCGGCGTCACAGGCGAGCGCAGCGAGATCAAGACCGACCTTGCCTCCATCGTCTCCCTCGTGCGGGAAAACACAGATATTCCCTGCGCCATCGGCTTTGGCATCTCCACGCCCGAGCAGGCAAAGAAAATGGCCAACCTCTCCAACGGCGCGATCGTCGGCTCCGCCATCGTCAAGCTCCTTGCCCAGCACGGCAAGGACGCGCCCGAGCACGTCGGCGCGTATGTGAAGAACATGAAGGACTCCCTGCGGTGAAAAATAATAGGAAAAAGGGACCTCTGCTTTGATGCAGAGGTCCCTTTTTTGCATAAATACGATTTGTCGTCCCGTCATTCGATGGAGAACGTCTCTCCGAAGACGGAAACGCTGCTCACCGTTTCCGGGTCAAGAATTTCATCCATTTGGAAGCAGTAGCGCCCGCGCTTATCGAGATAAATAAGGGTCAAAGAATCGCAGAAACGAAAAAATCCTTGAAAGCACAATGCTTTCAAGGATCAATCATGGTGCGCGAGGCGGGACTTGA